>CAYMAT010000006.1:34092-38268 GCA_964388495.1 uncultured Candidatus Peribacteria bacterium | reverse complement strand
ATTATCTGAATGCGACTTGCGCAGGCGCTCGTCGGCCCAGCTGAGCTCATTGCCCCTAAGGAACCGGCACACAGTACTGGTTTAACGCTAGGGTATCAATACACCGGAAGGGACTTTCTGGTATCCCATTTCCCACCATAGGGAGAATAAATCGCGAACCGCCTTCATTACGGTAGAAAAACGTGCCCCGCGAGCCTGACCGCTTTTGCGCGTATCCACCTGAATGGGAATGACGGAGTACCGGTAGCCGCTCCGGAGCGCTCTTATGATGCGTTCCACTTCCACGTACACGCTTGTACTGCGCACCGGTACGTCGGTCATGACGCTCCTGCGTACACATTTGATGCTGCCGGGATCCCGGAGATCCACGCCAAATAAAAAAGTGGTGAGATGCCGATATGCCCGAGAAATACATTGCCGATACAAGGTGTAATGCTTGGTGTTTCGCGTGCAAATGACAATGTCCGCCCCTCGGTCCATAAGCGGCATGCACTGCCCCAGGGCTTCCGGAGGGTATTCGCCATCTGCGGGAATCAAAAAAACGAATTCCTTACCCGCCGCCCTGTAGAGGTCTTCGAATGTGACCGCGATTCCACGATTTTCCGGATGACGCAGAGCGCGGATACGAGCAGGATCGCGACGGCACAACTCCTGCATCACAGGCCACGTCCCGTCGCAGCTGCAGTCATCCAGCATGACGATCTCGTAATCCGAAGTGCACTGCTGCAGTGTATGAAGGCACCGTTCGAATGTACGCGGAAGAGCCTCCTCCTCGTTGTACGCCGGTATTACCAGGGACACGGAATGCACGAACGCAGTGTACTGCAAGATTACAGGGAGGCTATGAGGGCCTCCGCCACCTCACGGATCTGACTCTCCGTGAGCTCGGGATAGAGCGGGAGCGAGAGTATGCTCTGCGCCAGACACTCTGAAACCGGGAAAGACAGTCCGGCATGCGAATGCTCATAGGCTTTGAGCCGATGCAGCGGTACGGGATAGTGAATTCCGGTCCCGATGCCCTTTTGCCCCAGAGCCGTCCGCACCCGCTCGCGGTCCGGGACCTGCACGACCAGCAGGTGATACACGGGCTCGGAGTCCGGATGCTCGTCGAAGAACCGTATGTGGGGATGGCCACCCAGAAGCGATCTGTACAGGCGCGCATGTTGGCGACGTTTTTGATTCCACTGGTCTAGATGCGGGAGCTTTGCAGAAAGAATGGCACCCTGGATACCGTCCAGGCGGTCATTCCTTCCCACGATATCGTGCTCGTATTTAGTCCGGGATCCGTGATCACGGAAAAGGCGGATGTAGGAGTCCACAGAGGCATTGTTTGTTGTGACTGCCCCTCCCTCGCCATATGCACCCAGGTTTTTGCCTGGGTAAAAACTAAAGGCAGCCGCGTCGCCGTAGGTCCCGGCACACCGGCCTTTGTACCGTGCCCCATGAGCCTGGCAGCAGTCTTCGATGACAAAGAGGTTTTTCTCACGCGCCACCATGGAAATTTCATCCATTTTCGCCATTTGCCCGTACAGGTGAACTGGAATCACGGCCCGGGTTTTTGGGCCCGCGGCAGCTTGCACCGCCGATGCCTCCAGAAGCGCCGTAGCCGGATCCACGTCCACGAACACGGGATCGGCACCCACCAGGGACACCGCCTCCGCCGTAGCGAAAAACGTGTTTGCCGGAACAATAACCTGATCCCCTGCCCCTATCCTGAGAGCTCGGAGAGCGAGTTCCAAAGCCGCCGTTCCGGTGCTCACGGCAATACAGTGGTCAACGTTGCAATAGGCGGCGAAGGATTTTTCGAATGCCTCCACCTCCGGACCTCCGGCAAAGGCGCATGATGCGATGACGCGCGCGATGGCTGCGTCCACATCAGGTTTGATGGAGGCATATTGAGCGCGGAGATCAACCAAGGGAATCGGCATGACTCAGAGGGGGCGTGCGGGGTTGCCAACAACCGTAGCACCAGGCGGCACGTCACCGGTGACCACCGCCCCAGCACCTATCAGCGCTCCTTCCCCGATCGTGACCCCGGGAAGGATAATGGCGCCCGTGCCTATGGATGCCCGCCGGCACACGTGCGTCCTTTCCAGCGTCCAGTCCGATTCCGTCTGCAGACTGCCATCAGCATTCACTGACTTTGGGCGACGGTCGTTTGTGAACATGACCCCGTGACCGATAAAGCAACCGTCTTCAACGGTCACGCCTTCGCAGATGAACGAGTGGCTCTGGATTTTACAATTCTCGCCAATCACCACGCCCTTCTGGATCTCTACAAACGTGCCCACCCTGCTGCCCGCGCCGATGGTGCAGCCGTATAGGTTAGTGAAATCGCGAATCACCACATCCTTGCCCACTTGCACGTTATGCAGCTTCTGCAACGGGCCGGCGATTGCCAGGGAAAAGCTCACGCGGGAAGGGGGACAACCGCGCCGTTCTGGGCAAGGGACAGTTCAGCGGCTTCCAAGATGCGCACCACTCGCCTCCCCTCTCTCCCGCTGGTGAGGGGCTCCTTGCCCGTGCGTATGCAATCCACGAAATGCGCTGCTTCGCGCTGCAGTGCTTCTGTCCGGTCCAGAGCGGGAATAAGCACATCACCGGCGCGATAGAGCGGATTGAATGCCGAGACTTCTTGGCTCTGAAGCGAGACCCCGCTGTCATAGACGCGAATCTTCTCGCTAGGTTCCACATCGTCAAACACCAACATCTTCGCAGCACCCGCCAAAACAGTCCTGCGTATCTTGACCGGTGATATCCAGCTCACGCGAATGTGGGCATGAAAACCTGTCTTATAGCGCAGTTCCAGAACAGCGAACTCCTGTTGTTTCCCCACGTGCGCCTGCCCAAAGGCATGTACGGAGACGGGATCTTCAGGAATAAGTGTCAGAAGTATGGAGAGGTCATGCGGCGCCAGATCCCAAAGCACGTTGGCGTCTTTCTGCAGAAGCCCAAGGTTGAGTCGTTCGGAATCAAAATAATAGAGGGGTCCCAATTCCCCCTTGGCCAGAAGCTCCTTCATGCACCGCACAGCCCCGGTATACGCGAAGGTATGACCCACCATGAGGACCAGTTTTTTGTCCTGCGCCAATGCTATGAGCTGGTCTGATTCAGCGGATTTTTGCGTCAGTGGTTTTTCCACCAGCACGTGCTTACCTGCCTGGAGTGCGGCTTTGGCTAGGGAGAAGTGTGTGGAGATGGGAGTGGCAATAGCCACTGCATCTACGGTGGGATCGCTTAACAGCTCCTGGTCATTCGTGCAGACGCGTATCCCCGGATATTGACGCTGTAGACCCTGCAGACGCTTGGCATCCCGGTCACAGACGCACGACACTGTAGCTCCTTCCAAGGATTGGAAATTACGAACAAGATTGGGCCCCCAATATCCATAGCCGATAATGCCTATCCGAACCGGTGGCACGAAAAAAGCATAGGTAAAGCGGAACCAGACAACAAGCCAACCTAGAGGGCGCGCCCCCAGTAATAACTGAAGAAAAGAGGGTCATGCAGATCCCACATGGCCGTCTGCAGTAAAAAGGCTGATGCCAGAATGAGCCATCCCAGAATGATCCAGCGGCGTATGCGGGCGTTCTTCCATTGACCTAGTATCCACACAAAACCGGCGATCCCGAACGGAACCAAAGGAAATCCGTACCGGGAATCCGTGCTGGGTATGAGACTAACCGCCCAGTAGACCAGGGCATAGGCATACGCAAGCATCCACAGATGCCAGCGCCGGAGCCGAATACAAATGATCCAAGGGACGACGAGTGAGAAGAAGCCGAGATATGCCATGAGGCCAAAGGTCCTATTGAGGATAAGGGATGGCCAATGCGTCACGTATGCCGCATAGCTATTGAGCTGGAAGTTATCAAAAAGCGCGACTGTTTTTTTAAAAACGAGAAGCGGCATCCATTGCGCGTGCCGTGCATAGCAGGACAGAAGCGATGTGATGGGATGCTCCCGGTCGTTCAGTAGGCATGAGGAAACCCTCGACACCACGGCATCATCAACGGTCACTACCCTGGCCCGCGGAACCCCCTGGGAATCGATCCAATTGAGTGAATACGTACGGGCCCCGGTCTGCTGGGCTTCAAAAGCCATGATCATGTTCCGATTCTTATCGTCCTTCGTATAAATACACAGGTGGTGCTCCAGGTGGTAGCACGCAAGTGT
>CAYMAT010000006.1:0-34082 GCA_964388495.1 uncultured Candidatus Peribacteria bacterium | reverse complement strand
TGTCCTTGGCGTCAGCATTAGCCCAAAAGCCACCATACCCGCAACGGCACAAAGGAGGATTTGGACCGACTTTTTTTGCCAAGATAAAGTGCATGCCACCGCCAGCGATACCGCGCAGATGACAATCGCGGCTGGAACATGCACGGGTCGTGTAAGACTGACCCATGCCAGACATGCGCCCGCAGCTACGGACCAAAACATCGCTGCACGGACTTTGGAACGCAGGCGGAAAAGGCACCCCACCGCAAACATGAGCATACTCGTAGCAAAGCCGTCCGTCAGTGGAATAGCGGTATGTGAAACCAGTCCCGGATGCACCAAAAGAAGCCACAAAAAGGAGCGGTGAATCACTATGCTGGAGCTGCGCATGGACCGGAACAAAAATATGCATGCACACAAATGCAAAACGAACATGGAGGCGATGGTCAAATGCACGAAGTCGAAGGCAGTTATCCCCAAAACGTCTATGATCAATTGGTTGAACTTGATGAAAAGGGGGAAGCCCAACGTTCGCCAGCCATAGTGACCAAAAACATCCGACCAGGAGTGCAATCCGCGGGCGATGTCTATGTATCCCACGGACTCGCAACAAATGCGGCCCTTATATATATCGGGTAGGGTTGCATTGAATAAGAACCAACTCAGCGAAAACGCCATAGCGCATGCGTCCAACCCTTTGAACCAGGGCGGATCCGGGCGCGGGGGTTTTTTGGCGGTCATGCGCGCGCGCTTCCTGGCGTGTACGGGCATGGATGACATCGTAACAACATCACGAATCCCTGAGAAGCCGCGTTCATTGCCCGGTGCAAACTGCAGCCGTACCATAATGTTCATGGCACGAAAAAGTCGGTACTCCGGTGCGCGGAGAATTCTCACATTATTGACCCATACGATATTCGGCGACCTGTATCTCATCTTCGCCGCCGCTCTGGGAGTATCCGTGCTCAAACTTCTCTACGAGCTATTACGCAGGGCCACGTATGAAATGGCTGGTCCTGTCACATGGGACACACCTATTTATTGGGCGGTAGGGCGGGGAATGCTCAAGGGGCTTAAACCGTATATCGATCTCTATGACATGAAACCCCCCGGAATTTTTTACTTAAGCGAACTATCGTTCGGCCTGAGTGGAACCCCGTTTTTGGGCCACGCGCTTTCCGCTTTCACCGTGTTTGCCATCCCCGCCATTACCGCAGCCACGGCCTGGCGCGTGGCCTGGCACAAGCGGGAGACCAACGGGTATGAGCGTGCGATGAAGGGGGGCCTGGTGCTCCTGGCTTTTGCCTGGGGCGGCGTAGCCGCACTCTATGCGGCGGAACGCAGCGGGGAATACCAGGTGGAGCTGTTTGGGGCGTTCTTCGCCATGCTCTACGTATGGGCCATCACGGAACGGCGCCTGCGCCCCGCGCGCTGGGTATCCACGCTGTTTTTGGCCATCCTCCTAATGCTTCCGGTATTCTTCAAGGAACCTTTCCTACTCACGTGCCTGGGATGCGCGCTTTTGGTTTCGCAAAAACCAGCGGAACTTTTCCGCCTTTTTCTTAAACCGGCCCTGATCGGGGGCGCACTTGGAGCAACCATCATGATGGCAGGCGGGTATCTCAACGCGTACATCCATGTATATCTCCTGGATATGACGGGGCGTTTTATCGTCAAGCATGGACCCGTGTGGGAACGCACTGCGGCCTGGAAGGTTTTGTGGAAGGACATCAGCGCATTTGACCCCGCGCTCGCATGGAGCGTGGCTGCCTTCATTTTTTTAAGTGTACTGGTCGCGTTTCAGAAGCCTTCCTCGGGGAAAGAAGTGGCATGGCGGTGCGGGTCTCTGCTTCTTTCCGTCCTGTGTGCGGCCACCGCAGTAGGTTCCAGTGGTGACTACTTCAACCATCACTTCGTCTTTGCGGTGCCCATCTGTGCCGCAATATCCATCAGTGTTCTGGAGGCATCAGTGCCTTTACTCAAAATGGCGTCCGTGCGGGCCGGACTCTGTCTCTGTTCAGTCATCGTCCTGTGCGCAATCTGGATGCTGCCATGGATGGATTTTGCAGGACGGATGGGGGGGATCACGGGCGCTCTAAGCTCTTCCCAGGCTGCTGCTAACGAAATAGACCGGGTTCTGACTGCCTGTAAGTGGGACCGGTATCTCTATTTAGGCGGCAATGGTGTTGATATGTATGGCTTCACGCAGCACCCTCCTTTGGGACCGCTCTTTATTCAGCAGCCGTATTTTATGGGACAGAGTTTTTTGAGGGATTCCGTTTTCCAAAACCTGTATTCCACTAATGTACTGGTTCTTCGCGGATACAATCTGGGAATTGATACGGAAAGCGTCCGAACATACATCGATACGCACTTCACCAAAACCTATCCTCCTTGTGCAGGGTTAAGACACCCCCTGCCTTCCATCTACACGCTGTATTTCCGAGCACATCCCTGACATCAGTGTAGGAACCCGCTGACACTGAGGAGTAGAAAGGACGCCTCGGCGGCAAAGATGACCATCACGGTGCAAAATACGTTTTTCCAAGAGCGGGGAAGCAGGTCCACTCCAGCGGTAGCTACAATTCCTAGGGCTGGAACCATCGAGGTGACATACCGGAAATCCTGGCTGGTACTGAATGGCGACACGTATCTGAAAGCCATGTGACACAGTAAGAAACCCCCAATGGTCAGAGTCAATGGAAGCAGTGATTTTTTTCCGCGTGCATCCCGCCACATGCCCCACAATGCCGCAGTCACCACCGCAAAACCTATAAGCAGCAGCTGCTGGGCTAGCAAACGGAATGGATCACCAAAATTAAACTCGCCGAAAAAAGCAGATCGAAAGAGATATTCCAAAAAACGGCCGCGGCGCTCGATATCCGACCATGGGTTGTTAAAGGGATGCCAGAGGATTGCTACCGGATTGAAAAACAGGAAATTGGCGACGGAGTTCTGCACCCGCAGTCCCCCGTTGAGCGTGACCAGATTCTGCACAAGGAACAACGAGACGGACTTTGAAGTGAAAAATTTGGGAATCTGGAACCATCCTGTGAAAAGCACAAAAACGGCTGCGGCGCGGACCCCTTGGATGATTTTTGTGGTCCACGCTGATCGCTGCCAAAGAAGACAAAGACCCACGGGAACCAGGAGCGCCAGAGCGTTGCTCTTGGTCAAAACCGCAAGACCTGTGAACCCAGCCGTGCACAGCCACCACCATGTACGATGCGTCTTCCACCATCCGAACAGACACAAAATTGTGCATGTAGATAGAAAGAGAAGGCCGACGTCATTGTTTACACGCGAGGCCTGCATTACCAAGCCCGGTAGGAAGGCCGGCAACATAAGCGCCATTGCCTGCAGCCATGGTTTTTTGGGGAACGCCATCATGCACATTACCGCAGATAACGCCAGTGTTCCGATGGACAGCAGTACCGAGAGCCTCTGAACGGAGAGGACTGCTGCCCCCTCGGACATGCCTAGGATTATTCCGGCCTTTGCCCAAACTGCGGAGACAAAGTAATACAGTGGAGGCTGGTAAAACTCCCATCCTTTGTCAGCAGCAGGAACGGACCAGTTGCGCAGAACATACATCACGTAATCGTAATGACCCCACGCATCATGTGCACGCTGGAAAACTGAAGTATCGAAGGTATAAAAAACCCGTAGATAGAGACCGACCATAAATACTGCGCACAGCGGAATCGGTAATGACCAACTGTATTGCCTGAGAAACATGTACCCCAAACACGCCCAGAGGGAGGCGAGGAAAAAAACAAGAAGCAGGTAGATAGGCGTGGAATGTGAGGCGGCTATTCCCAATCCTCCCACCACGCCATTGTCCTGGATTTTTGCCACTACTACGTTCGCACGCGGGCGGAGGTATCCGGACAGATCCATATCCACCCCCACCTGTGCATCACAGGCTTTGGAAAAAATGTTCTTGGGTACGGCTTTGCCGTTGATCGTCAGTTCCGTAATGCAGTCATCGGGTGTCAGGCGGAGCGCCGGAGGTGCCAAGGGCGGCATATAGACGTTTGCAGTCACCTCCAAGCTTGCGCTTTGCGATGCCACAAAAAACGGCACGGGGGTTTGTACAGATGGCTTGCCAGAATACGTGTACGATCCCTCTCCCACCGCCGGAATGAACAGTATTTTCAGGATGACGGTCAATAGCCCCGCGCTGGCCAAAATGCATGCTTGCTTGAAAAACCTCTCCTGGACAGAGGAACTCCGGTGTAAGCGCTTCTGCCGTCGGATCCCTATTTTCTTAACCACCCCCCAAATGTAGCACGCGGATGTGTCGTTCCTTTTTTCTTCGTGTTGCGCATAGAGCCATCAACTTGCCGCATATATAGCATCACACTTGCGCTATGCTGTGGGTGTGACGCGACAACTGATCATCAATGCGGACGACGTGGGCATGGATGCCGCACGCACGCACGGCATCTACCAGACCATGGAACACGGGGCGGTGAGCAGCGCCACGCTTCTCACCGGGCTGGCGGAATCGCAACGTGCCATTCTGCGCGCCAAGCACGAGAACCTGCCCGTGGGTCTGCACTTCAATATTTCCGAGGGGTCACCCATCTGCCGTCAGGACGATGTCCATACATTGGTGAACCGCGACGGTTTTTTCTGGGGAAAGGAGGAAACGCGGATAGAGCTGGATGAAGGGCGCATCAAAAAAGAGCACATTGAGCGCGAACTGCGCGCACAATTGGAATGGTTCATAGACCATCGCGGGGAATCCCCCACGCATCTGGACAGCCATCACCATCTGCACGTGCACCCCGCGGTGGCGCCCCTGATTGGCCCCGCTCTGGAAGGCTGCGGCGTGCTCTGGGTACGTGTGCCGGAGGAGGATGCCGGGGATACCAAGTGGGAACTGGAACCGGCGCGCGTGGCCCGGATGAATCTGGTCTCCGCACAGGCACGCGAAGCGCGAAAGCATTTCCATGCACAGGGTCTCCGGACTCCCGACCATTTCCGCGGCATGGCGATTGTGGGCGAATCCGGGGCGCGTAAATTCCGCAACATGCTGTGCGCCATTCCGGACGGTCTGACGGAAGTGATGGTGCATCCGGGAATCTGCGATCCCATCGGAACGGAATTCTCGCGCGATCCCCAGCGCGAAACGGAACTGCGGATGCTGCTGGATCCGGAACTCAAAAATCTACTCAGGTCACAGAAGATAGAGCTGGTGTCGTTCAGAGATGTTTTTTGAAAGAGAAAAGTTCAGGATTCAGAAACCAAGCAAGAAAAGGTAGAACGTAAAGGAGAAGTGAAAAACTTTTACTACCGCCTTTCCCTTGTCCTACTTGGCATTTGGATCCTGAATCCTTGCTTATGCCCGCATGAACTCCGGATCCTTGCTGAGCCTGCTTTCTTCCGGAAGGATCTGGCCCTGGTACTTGCTGAAGGGCTTACTGTGATACGGCGTCTCCGCAGGGCTGGTCATCTGTTCAAAAGCGATCTGGCAGATGCGCATGCCGGGATACAGCGCAATAGGCATGCGGTTGAGGTTGCTGATCTCCAGCGTGATGGTTCCGGAGAACCCGGGATCTACGAATCCCGCGGTGGAGTGGACAATGATGCCCAGGCGACCAAGCGAGCTGCGGCCCTCCACACGGACCACAAGGTCGTCGGGGACGGTGATGATCTCCTGCGTGACCCCCAAGACAAACTCCCCCGGCTGCACCATGTACGGCTCGTTTTCCTTTACGGTGATCAGGCGCATGTTGCCGGCAAATGTCTCCGGGCGGCGGGGATCGATGACCGCAAACTTGCTGTGCTCGTAGAGCTTGAAAGACTCCCCCAGGTGCAGGTCCATGCTGCTGGCATGGATGTTCTGCAGCAGCTTCTCCGCCTGGGCGGGGCCATTGGGATAATCGATTTTGACGCGGCCCGTGGCCAATGCCTTTTTGATATCGCGGTCAGAGAGGATCATGGTGGACGTTTACGGATGTAAAGTGCACTCAGCGTAGATCAGAAGACTTTTTCAAGCAAAGTTTGGGCGTAAAGAACCCGGAACCGTTAGAATGTGCCTCCCATGGAAACAGCTTCCCAGGAGAAGATCACCGGCACCGATGGCGCTTCGGAAATGGGCGATCTGCAAGAACTGGACCGTGTGCGTCGCCGTTGCGTAAATCGCGTAGCCTCTATTATCTCCTCCGCCCCCCATGTCATGACCAAGGCGGATGAACGTGCGTACAGGGATGAGGTATTTTCCGATAAGGCACTTATCCGCGATGGCTTCACGACGGTGCGTGACCGCATTAAGGCCCTGCAGCAGAACCTGGACGTGTATCTGCCGCAAATGCAAACACAGGCGCCGCTGCTGGAAAAAAAATTCCGCGGCAAGATTGATGAGGCCATCAGCAAAAAATGGATCGGCAGACGCAGCGCCACGCGCTGGATGTCCCGCCTGAGCGCGGAAAACGCCCTCTTTTATCAGAAGAAGGTTTTCATTAACGAGAAATTTCCCGTCTTCCTCAAAAACTGGCAGGAGGTTGCCGAAAAACGCGAAAATCTGCTCAAGCACCCGCAGCTGAAAATGCTGAAAGGCAAAGATGTGCCCAAATTGGGCATATTTAAAAATGACGATGATTTTCTCAATAAATCCTACGATGAACGGAAAAACATCGTGTCCATGGTAGAGGCCGCCCTGAGCGCCAAGGCCCGGGAGATGCCCCTCCTCTTCAGTCAGGCACGGTCGCAATTGGAAGGGGCAGCCAGGAAGAAAGCTCTCAGCTGGAGCAAGATCGGGCCGTGGATGGAAAAGATCTTCAAGAGCGGGGCCAAGGCGGAGACCATCGACGACTTCCTCAACAACAAGGGCAACATGCCGCTTAGTAAGCTGATCGCTAACTGGACGGAAGCGAGCCAACGGTTTGAGAGTCTGGAGGAGAAGCGGAAAAAGAAGGGTACGCCCCGCGGTTTCCATTTCGTGAAAATGGAAGTATTCCTCAACTGGCATTTTGAACGCCGCAAAGCCTATCTGGACCACGCGGAGGAAAGTATTGAGGGCATTGGCAATGAAAGCGACACCATCCTCAAGATCCGGCACGAGCTGGGAGCCGAGGACTGGGATTCCGCACGCCAGTTGATCCTGGAAGCCAAACAGCAGCCCATGACCGAGCAGCAGTCAAAACGCCTGGGGTCCATGGAAAAGTACCTGCGCGAGAACAGCAACCTGGCCGTGGCGGCACCGGAGGAGAAGACTGCCCTGCGCGACCCCTTGGTGATCACCAAGGAAATCAATGCGATCATCAGTGAAAGCGTGCCCGCCCCCATGCAGAAGTTTTACAAACAGACAATGTCCAAGGGCTATCAGTGCTTCTGGGCTTGGACCACGCTGCTCTATAACCGCGTCTGGTGCCATCAGCACCACTTCTTGAGCGATGACAAAGAGCGTCACCTGGAGCGCACGTCGCACGACAAGACCCGTGACCGCATGAAAGAAGGCCACAGCAAATACGGCACGGAGGCCAACGTGGTCAAAGGCGACACCAATGCCGAAGAAGCCATCCGCGACCAGGACAGCGGCACCAAAGGCGCGCAGTTCCTGATGGTAAAGGAGGAAGCGCATGAGATTTTGGCCGACAAGATCAACGAACAGAAACACAACCGGAACTTCTGGTACTGGACCAGCGTCATTCCGGAAGGCCTCAAGTATCCGGAGCATCTCTATATCGTCCAGAACATTAATCCGCGTCTTAAAAAACTGATGCGGGAACTGGAGGCTTCGGGTGGGCGCTATTCCATCTCGGGGGCAGCCCCAGCCATTGCCCATAAGGAGGTAAAGCCGGCACCCAAAAAACCCGTGCCGCAGTTTTCGCTTAACTGAGCCACCCTTGCTGCCCCACATAGCCGCTTCTACAATCGCCCCCTGTTCCCTTTTTTCATGTCCCACACCCGTCTCTCTTTCCTCGGTCTACTGATCCTCACGGCCTGTACTGCGTCACCCGCTCCCGCACCTGTGAGTCACCCCCTATCGGAGCGCCTGCAGAATCCCCTCTTTGCCGAGCAATACTGGAGTGACCAGGCCGAGCACATGGCGGACTTTGTGCGCAACAAAGACCCTCTTCTCAAAGACGGGGTCAAAAAGGCGGCAGTGGATGCGGCACGGATCAAAGCGCTGCAAAAACTGGATGAGGTACGGGCGAGCATGAAGACCGGCCGACGCGGGAGCTTCCTCATCGCCACGGAATCCATACAGGGCTCCGCGCTTCTCTTAAACAACACCCTGTATTTCAGCGCCCTCTTCGCATGTTTCCCCAACCCTGAGACCCACGTGTATCTCTCGTCGGTGATTGATCCGCGTGACGCCGCCTTCCCCGACCCCACGGCCTTTGATGCGGGCGCTCTCCAGAGCCCTTACGGAGACCAGACGTACGTGCTTCCGGAAAGCCAGAAGAACAAGCGCTTCAATACGGTGGTGATCTACGATAAGTCGCTCAACCGGATTATGGGCTTTGCCCAACTCTGATCACGCGTCGTGGAACTGTCCGCCCCCGGGTGCCTGTTTGAACATGAGCACAAACCAGAGCCACCCCAAAATGGTGAGCGCTCCGGCAATGATCATGGGCAGGGCCAGTGAGACACTCGCAATCACGCCGGAAATGATAGGCGGAGCCAGCATGGCCAGCGCCTGGACGGACTGATTGATGCCCATCACCTCACCCTGTGACGACTCATCGCTCAATGACGAGATGATGGTGGTGGTATTGGGCAGAATCAGACCCTGGAAGATGGCGATGAAGGGAACGATGAAGTAGAGCGACGAGTACGTACTGGGGACGAGCAGGCTCAGGAGCGCCAATCCCAGGAGGATCATGGTGTAGCGCAAGACCGTGGGCGGAGAGAAACGACGGGAAATAGGTCCCATCAGGGCCAGCTGCGTAAAAGCAATCCACAGCCCCGCATACGCAAAGAAATCCGCCATATTGCTGGGCGTAAGGTGAAACCATTCAATGAGGATGACCGGGAAGAACTGCGTGAAGAAGTTGAAACCCAGCGTCAGCAAAAAAACGACAACGAACATCGTGCGCAGTTTTTCCACGGCAAACGCGTTGCGCACGTTGCGGATACCGGTGAGCAGGCTGACCGGGGTCTTGATGCGGTTATGATTAGTCTCACGGAACAGGAAAAGCGTGAAGAGGAAGTTGATGAAGGCCAAAATCGCCCCAAACTGGAACGGCGTGGCAGTGCTGAAGAACGGCAGGATGAACGGGTCCGAGAGCTTGCCCCCCACGTACGGTCCCACGATGAATCCAAGCCCAAAAGCCATGCCGATCAGCCCAAAACGGCTGGTGCGCCCCGCGTCCGTCTCATGCGCGTCCGCTATGGCGGAAAAGACAATGCTCACACTGCCTCCCGTAAATCCGTCCACCAAGCGTGAAAGGAACAAGAGCGGCACATTCTTGATCATGATGCCCAGCGCAAAGAACATATACCCCACGCCCGTGCAGAACAGGGCCATGAGGAGCATGGGTTTGCGTCCGTAGCGGTCCGAAAGTGCGCCAAAGATGGGCGCGCCCAGAAACTGCGCTAAGGGGTAACTGGCCACCAGTAAACCGTACCCCAGGTGTTTGTAGGCGATGGGGACGCTGCTGGGGAGAATACTGACGCTATCACCTAAAAAGACCGCGGCCAGCACCGGAATGGCGATGCCAAACCCCAGAAGATCCAGAAAAACCGTGAGGAAGAGCGGTACTACAGGATCCCGGAGCTTCTCCATGAGACGCGGATTCATCGGAAGCCAGTCTTACAGGAAAGGCCGGACCTGTCACCACTCTTACAAGCGCTGCTGGGCGCCTTTTTCCGCCTCATCAATGGCGGCACTGAGCGCCTCAAGCGTGGCGGGGACCTGCTTGCCGTTCACAAAGAAGGTGGGCGTTCCCTGGACACCCTGATCCACGCCTGCCTTGTAGTCCGACATGATGGTATCGCGCTTCATGTGCGAGTCCGTGCAGCGGTTGAAGAGATCATCGTTCTCCACCAGATTCTGCCCCCACGTTTTGGCGATCCCGGGCTTCAGGTCCTTTTGGTTAGTGAAGGCGAAATCCACGTACTCCCAGAACTTGCCCTGGTCCGCAGCGCACTCGGCGGCCTCGGCCAGTTCCATGGTGTAGCGGTGGATGGACCGGAGCGGGAAGTGCTTGTACTCATAGCGGATCTGCGTCTTGTATTTTTCCAGGAGCGGCTTGGTGATGATGTCATACGCGCGGCCGCAGGCCGGGCATTCCAGGTCCGCGTACTCCGTGACCACCACGGACGCGTTGGCGTTGCCGGCGGGTCCGCGGGAGCTCTGGGCATTGATACCGGTGGTATCCACGCCGCAGGCGGTGAGAAACAGAGGAAGGACGAGGAGCGGAAGGAGGCGTTTCATAATGCAAAGAGTATACGCAGGAAGCGTACAGGAACAAAATGAGGACGAGATTAAGACGCAAATCTTGCGGGAAGCCTCGGCGGCCTGCGCCATCGTTGCTATACTTCTGCCCCATGTCGCTCTACCGCACCTACCGGCCCAAAGCCTTCAGTGACGTCGTGGGGCAGGAAAACGTCGTCACCATCCTGGAAAATGCGGTTAAACAGGACAAACTCGCCCATGCCTACCTCTTTGCCGGTTCCCGCGGGACAGGCAAGACCTCCATCGCGCGCATCTTGAGCAAGGCCATGCTGACGCGCGGCATCAAAGACCAGAAGCTGGTGGATCAGATACGCGCTGCGGTGGATGACGGATCCATTGTGGACCTGACGGAGATCGACGGTGCCAGCAACCGCGGTATCGACGACATCCGCTCGCTGGTGGAGAAGATCCAATTCTCACCCGTGGTGAGCAGCGCCAAGGTCTACATCATCGATGAGGTGCACATGCTCACCAAAGAGGCGTTCAACGCGCTGCTCAAGACGCTGGAGGAGCCGCCACCCTACGCCTATTTCATTTTGGCGACCACGGAGCTTCAGAAGATCCCGGAAACCATCCAGTCCCGCTGCCAACGCTTCAGTTTCCGCCAGGTATCCGAGGAAGACATCATCCGCCGCCTGCAGTACATCGCGGACCAGGAGAAAATCACGATAGACCGCCCCGCGCTCCGCGCCGTTGCCCACCATGCGGCGGGCGGCTTGCGCGATGCCATTTCGCTCCTGGACCAGCTCCGCAGCCTTCCTTCCATCAGCCTGGAGGACGTGCGCGAACGCATTGGGGAAACAGGCCATGAATACGTGGAGCAGATTTTTGCGGCGATCGATGCCGGCGATGCTGCGACCATCGTCCATCTGGTGGAAAAAATGGAAAGCGCGGGAGCGTCGTTGGAAACCGTCATGCGCCTGCTGCTGGAACACAGCCGAAGCAGCATGCATGCGGCCGTTCAAGCCAATCAGCCGATAGGACACTGGGCCCTGCGTATGCAAACCCTTTTGCAGGGCCTCAAGGAGCTGCGCACCAGTCCCCTGCCCTCGCTGGTGATGGAAACCACAGTGCTGCGCCTTGCAGGATCCATCGCCGCGGAAACCGCTCCCGCTCCGGCGCCCGCGGCTCACGTTGCACCCAAAAAGTCCGTCGTCCGTGCTGCCGCTCCTGCCCCCACCCCCGCACCTTCACCCGCACCGGTTTCCGGACCCGCCCCCGAACCCCAGAAGACGGATGCCCTGGTGGAAGCACCGGCATTCTCCCTGCAAGATGTTCGCTCCATGTGGCCCGATCTGCTCAAAAACGTGACACCCCCCTCCACGCGCATGTCGCTCAAGAACGGGCATGTGCACGGCGTGAAAGGAAGCACCGTGATCATCGCCTTTGCATCGGCCTTCCACCGGGACAAATGCAATAAGACCGATTCGCAGCGCGGAATTGAGGAGATCCTCACCAACCATTTCCATATCCCCGTACGCGTGGAGTGCATTCTGGAAAGCGGTTCCGCTCCGCCCGCCACGGAGGATGTGGTGAACATGGCGGAGGCTGCAGCAGAAATATTTTAAAGGAAAACTGAAAGTGGAAAGAGGAAAGTGAAGGTACTCTATAGACACAACTTTCAGTTTTCAGTTTTCAACTTTTCAATCGCCCCATGGATCCCAAAATACTCAAATCCGACCTGCGCGACGCCATCCGCGATCGCCTCTCGCACATGAGCGACACACTCAAGGCTGCCGAGAGCAGATCCGTATCGCGAAGAGTGATGGAATCCCTGCCCAAAGAAGCAATGACCGTCTGTGCGTATGTCCCCATGAAGAGTGAAGTGGATATCCGCCCCGTCCTGGAGCATCTCCTGGAGAAAAAGACCGCGCTCTTCCTCCCGCGTTTTGAGGGCAAGCTTGTATTCCGGAAAGTCACTTCGCTCACAGAACTCATTCCCGGGACACTGGGCGTGATGGAACCCCCTGCCTCTGCTGCAGAACTGGATCCCCAGGCGCTGGCCGTGGCCCTTGTGCCCGCACGTGCCTACGCGCGGGATGGCAGGAGACTGGGCAGGGGCAACGGCGGGTACGACATCTGGATCCGCGCACAACGGAAACTGAACCCCCAGACACAATTCTGGGGCATTTGCTACGACGCACAGCTGGTCAACGATGTTCCCATGGAAGACCATGACGAGCGTGTGGACGCTGTCATTACGGGACGTGGATTGATTGAGTGCAAGGAAAAGTGAATCATAGAAACATGGAAGAAGAAGCAATGCATTTTTATAACATTGAAGAAGAGGAGAGGGAAAAAAGGGTTTTTGCCGTTTCCCGCGCCATGAGACTCCTGGAACTTCGCGGCGAGGTCCATGCCGGATTGTGCAAAATACAGCCGTACGTTTTCACGCCCACGGGTCACTCTGGCGAGATCTCGACTTTTAGTCATTTCGAAGCCGTGACCAGTAGAAGTGATGGTGCCACCTTCGAAAAAATCAATGCGCAGGACATTCCTGCGGATCAGGAAGACCTCCATCTTCTTCTGGTGGTTTCCAAGGAATTAAAAGAGGTGAAAGAACGGGCGTTGAATACTCAAAGAGGAGTGGACTATTTCCACTCCCATCCACCGGATTTCCGGGACGCGCGATCCCACGGCTTTCTGATGCAGCTTCTGCATAACCTTGTTGTATGGAAACAAGAAAAGGTTTTTGCGAACACTCTGCAGAAAACGGAGATCTCGATCCGAGGCGCATTGTTAGCCTTGAATACAATAGAACACGATTCCCAGATCTATACTTACGGGTTTCCTCTAGGCATCACTCCCAAATTTTCTTTCGAAGAAGCCATGGATGAGCTTAAGGACATTCGAGAAACTGTTCACACATGTGAAGAGACATTGAGTCAGTATCTCTCCTGAAAAAAATCCGCTATTCTCTGATCCCGGTCCCCCTCCCCACCATGTTTGACTACTCCGCTCTCAAGAAGAACGACCCCAAGATGTACGAGGCCCTCATGGGTGAAATGAAGCGCCAGACGGACGGCGTGGAATTGATCGCCTCCGAAAACTACATCTCCCCCGCGGTGATGGAAATGATGGGGACGGTCTTCAACAACAAGTATTCCGAGGGGTACCCCGGCAAGCGCTACTACGGCGGACAGGAATACACGGACATTGTGGAACAACTGGCCATTGACCGCGCCAAGCAGCTCTTCAACTGCCAGCATGCAAACGTCCAGCCGCACGCCGGCTGCCCGGCCAACATCGCCATGTACTTTGCGCTGCTGGAGCCCGGGGACACGGTTTTGGGCATGGATCTGGGCCACGGCGGCCACCTGAGCCACGGACACCCCGTCACCTACCTGACCAAGATCTTCAAATTCGTGCGCTACAAGATGAAGGATATTGAGACGGGAGAGATCGATTACGAGGAAATGCGCCAGACCGCGCTGCGCGAGAAGCCCAAGATCATCCTGGCCGGATTCTCCGCCTACCCGCGCGAACTGGATTACAAGAAAATGAAAGCGATTGCGACGGAGGTGGGGGCAGTGGCCGTAGCCGACATGGCACACATCGCCGGCATGATCGCCGGTAAGGCGCTCCGGAACCCCTTTGACGACGGATTCGATGTCATCACGACGACGACCCATAAGACCCTCCGTGGCCCCCGCGGCGGCATGATTTTGTGCCGTGAGGCGGAGCTGGGAAAGAAGATCGACAAAATGGTCTTCCCGGGCGTCCAGGGCGGTCCCATCATGCAAATGGTGGCAGCCAAGGGCGTCGCCTTTGGCGAGGCGCTCAAGCCCGAATTCCAGGTCTACGCCAAGCAGATCATCAGTAACAGCAAGCACCTGGCCCAGTTCTTTATGAACAAGGGTATCAAGCTGGTCACAAACGGCACGGACAACCACCTGATGCTCATCGACTGTATCAAGTCCTGGAACCTTCCCGGCGGAGAGGTGGAGACGCTGCTGGACAAAGTGGGCATCACGCTCAACAAGAACATGGTCCCGGATGATCCCCGCAAACCCATGGATCCCTCCGGCGTCCGCCTGGGCACGCCCGCAATTACGACTCGCGGCATGAAAGAGAAGGACATGGAAACGCTGGGCGGCTTTATCCTCCGCGCGGTGGAAAAGCGCGCCGACGAGTCCGCCATGAAGACCCTGCACGGCGAGATCATTGAGTTCTGCCGCAGCTTCCCGGTCCCCAGCATCACGGCATGACCGGTTACATCAAAAGCCTCGGCTACGCGCTGGAGGGCTTTTGGCATGCGTTTAAGACGGAACGGAACTTCAAACTCTTCGTTCTCCTGTACATCGTATCCATTGGAGCAGGCGTCTTTTTTGGCATCACCAAAGCAAATTGGGAGATTCTCTTCTTTGCGGGAGGCGGATTTTTGGCCATTGAGCTGATCAATACCGCCCTGGAACACTTCGCCGATGCCTTTGACACCCACAGCAAGTCCCAAAACGACGTGCACACGCACGCCATCAAATGCACCAAGGACATTGCCGCAGCCGCATCCCTGACGTGCCTGGTGGGGTGGGGAGCGGTGCTGGCCATCATTTTCTGGCCGTACATTGTGAAGTGACCGAGGTTTCCGATGTGACCGACATGACCGAGGAGAGGCCGTTGGGGGAGGCCCTGCGAGCGATAGCGAGCATGCGACGAGTCCGAGGCGATCCGCCTTGTCGCCTCAAGGTGGAAGAAAACTCTTCATGTTTTTCTTTCGATGTTATTTTCTCTTTACATACTCTTGCGAAGAACCTTGCGCAAATTTTTTTATCAGAGGAAATACAACATGCGATAAAACACTCTGAAAATATTCTTTCTCGATAATTCATCGATCACAAAATATATTCAATCACTGTTCACACTTTTTGCACACTCCGTTTCATTGCAGAAATTTTTAGCGCGACTACGATGACATGATTTCTCCCGTTGAGAGATCCACACCAAGACAAACAGTTCCTTTCTTTCACACCACTGGTCTACATCGGGCGCAGAAAGAGTTGTGGTCACGTACGCATACGATCCTCCCGGCCACTCTCCTGCATTCACTTGCACACCCTGGGTACAGGTCCGTCCCTGCAGGTGACTACAACTCTCTCTGCTCTGTAAAATCCTTCCTCTTCACGGGGAAGGTCCACTTCCTCCGCAGCGTCCTCCTTTGAGCCTAGCTCACCGTGACGGACCGGTACGCGGACTTCGGGTCGGACCCGAGGAGAAACAAGAATCCGAGCGCATTGCAGACGAGCGCACACCTCCTACCGTGCACAGGGCTCAAGCACACCTTTGACCCCGATTGCCGGAGCCTGCCTGCCGGCAGGCAGGGAACCGCACAAACACAAAGACCAGCCTCGCGTTGGTCTTTTTGTCATAATGGATGAGATTGGCTGCATGTTAAAAAACGATACACTTCTGACCATGTATCCAATGGACTCCAGAATGATCCGGTGGGGGCTTATCCTGCTGGGCGGAATTGCGGTATTGCGCGGAGTGTTGTGGCTTCTTCCGCACATGCTGTGGATTGGACATGGAGGTATGGATAGCGACGTTACCCTCTATTTCACCGTGGGGAGGGGGCTGCTCAACGGACTCACGCCGTACACGGATCTCTTTGAAATGAAGCCGCCCATCATTTTCTTTCTCTCTGCTCTGTCGTTGCTGCTGCACGGGGATGAAAAACTCCTGTCGCTGCTAGCCATAGCAAGCTATGTGGTAATCGCCTGCATACCGGCGTCCTACGCCTGGTTCCTGGGAAAAGATAAGCCATGGCAACACAGGACTATTGCCATGCTTTTCGGCCTGACGGCAGGCCTTTTTTGCATTATCTACCTCTTCAAATGGACCAATGGAATGGACATTGAAGTATTCGGTACATGCATTGTCTCCCTGTACGCACTCACACTCGTCATGCCCCCAAAGCGCTTGTGGCTGTGCAGAGTATTCCAAGCATTCTGTCTTTTCCTTTCTATTGGACTGAAAGAATACTACGTACTCATTACCTTGGCTGTCGCCCTGGTTGCGTGCAGTGGATGGAAGGAGTTCTTCTGGTCATTCATTGTCCCGCTCCTGATAGGCGCCGGCATGGGGCTGGTGTTCATGACGATTACGGGGACCCTCACACCCTACGTTTCCACGTATCTCCCCATCCTTCTCAAATACAGGATATCAAGCAACGACTACAGCCCTTCGCTGATCATTGCACTGAACAATTACCCCTTCATCGTGCATTTGCTCAAGCAGAACAAGGGAACAATGCTGGCTTTCGGAATCATCGCCTGCTGCCTTTGGCTCCTTCTTCCGTCCTACAGGCGCAAACAGTCCTCTCTCAAGGAATCGCTGCAGGCAACAGGATTGCTGGGGTGTGTCCTTTTAACAGGCTGGCAGAGCCTGTTCTTTTTACTGATCACCTTTAACGCATGGAAAGGCAACTATCTTTCCTTCCCGCCGTACCATCCCGCCCTGTTGCTAGCTTCGGTGCTGGCGCTGAGCGCTACTCTTCTATATCTCCGCAATGCGCGCGTTGTGGGCGATGTGCTGATCACGTACGCAAGCATCTATCTGCTCAGTTACACGGTAGTGAATGCCGGACTGGGAGGGAACCATTTTGCCGCCCTCACCCCCTTTTACATCACACTCCTGCTCCTGCTCATCAGGCGGTGTTTCCACACCAAGCACGCGGTTGTCCCGCTGGTCGTGGGAGGAGTTTTCGCCTTTTGCATACTCTTTACTCAGAGTGAATCCCTCACGCCACCCCAATACGCGCGAGCGTTGCACGGCCCCATGTTGGAAAAACTGGATGCACTGATGGAAAAGTGCCACATCGATCGGTGGTACTCACCCGATCTCTATTACGCATTGGCATTCAGCAAACATTCCCCCGTGGGACCGCTCTTTAATCTCACTATCAACTGGCCCATCCCTCCCGATCACCCCATCGTAAAGACCACGGAAAGCAATATTCTCCAAACGCCGCTTATCGTTAGCCAAGCGACCATCACGGACCCCAATGTGGCTGGATTCGTCCAGCGATTTTTCACATCGGCTGCACCGGAATGCGCCGCGCCTTATCTGCCCATTGCCGATGAGACGGTTGTGCTTTTCCGGAACCCGTAGGAGCACCATAAAAGCCACAAAAAAACCCGCCTTCCTGAACGGAGGAAAGCGGGGATGTCGTAGGGGTTGCGTTGTTTACTTCGTGGCCGGAGGCGGAGATTCGATGACCTTAAGGTTGCCCTCAGGTTTGCCGACCTCAACGCCATTGAAAAATGCCCCAATGGCTTTGAGTGTGACCGCTGAGCCTGCAACCTCCACAATCTTGAGGCCTGGCGCTCGACCCCGCATGATGAGCTTTAAGCCACTGGCTGTCTTCTCTTCTTCCACCTTGCCCTTCCAACGATAAACGTCGGAAGGTAACACTTTATAGGTGTATCCCGGTGGAAGAACGACGACGGCATCGTTGCCGGCTGCATACACGTACATGACTTCCTTCTTCTCCTGGGCCTGCGCAACGCCGCCCAAGCAAAGAACGATCCCGAAAGTAACCATCAGACATTGAGAACGAACCATAACGTTCCTCACAAGAAGTATTGCCCCCACGACTTGGTGTTTCTCCGTCCGTTCACAGAGAGAACACTCTTCGTGGAGACGGTTGAAAAAAACACCGAGGATAGGGGCAGCGATGCTACTAAAGAACAGCAAATGAAATTACACTTTTTTGCATTTTATGCAACTGTAGGGAACTGTCTTATTTTGCCTTCTTGCTTGTCCCGTCAGGCTTAGTAGGACTTTTTTCACTTTTCACTTTTCTCTCCGTCTCCTTTGAATCTTTTTCGTCTTTTGTATCCTTCGCCTGTTCCCCCATCATGGTCTTACTGGGCGGCGGAATACCTCCTGTCTTTTCCAGCATCGCCTCCAGGTTCTGCATTTTGGTCTGCTCCAATACGGAAAGCTCTTCGCCCTTGAACTTCTTCTTCCGGAGCGCGTTGTACTCGTTCAATCCCATTTCACGGTCACGCCACTTGCGGTAGTCCTCCAGGCTCATTCCTTTGGCCTTGGCTTTCTTCTTCTCTTCCTCCTCCTTCTCCTTCTGTTTGGCGACGGTCTTTGCGTCTACACGTGATTCCCGCGCGCCCTGCACCCATTTCTTAATCTTGTCCTCCACCACGGTGCGCGGCTCTGCATACCGCTCGCGGCTGAGGCGGCGGATGGTCTCTATACGCTTAAGATCAGCCTTGATGGGCGGCGGGGCCAGTGTAGAGACGGAGAACGGCTTACTGGGAATGCCTTTGATCATGAGGCGCAGGTACGCGTGGTACTTGGGGAGGCTCAGGATGTCTTTGGGCAAGACCATCTCCTCAAACTGTTCACTCAGGGGCTCCGCATCGTCGCTTCCCACCTGGAAACAGAACATAGACCCGACGTTGCCAAACACGGCATCACGCAATGCTGTCGAATTCCCCTCCAGAAGAAGCTGGTTCACGTACTGATGAGCCACGGTGAGGTTTAGGCGGTATTTACGGGCCTCGGAGAGGATGGTGGCGAAGGATTCCGTGGCGAAGTTCTGGAACTCGTCCACGTAGAGGTAAAAGTCACGACGGTCCTTCTCCGGGATATCCGCGCGGCTCATGGCATCCAGCTGGAATTTGGTGACGAACATGGAACCCAGGAACGCGCTGTTGTCCTCGCCCAATTTGCCTTTGCTCAGGTTCATCAGGACGATCTTCCCCGTATCCATCGCATGGCGGAAATCGACCTTGCTGACCACCTGTCCGATGATGTTGCGGAGCAGCGGTGCACTGAGCAGCTGACCGATCTTGTTCTGGATGGCAGCCAGGGCTTCCGTCTGGTACTTCTCGGACCACGAGGTGAACTCGTCCTCCCAGAAACTCTTCACCAGGTGGTTTTCCGTGTTTTCGACGATCTTGGCGCGGAAGACAGGGTCACTGAACATGCGCATGATACCGAGCATCGATTGGTTTCCCGCTTCAATAAGCGCAATGAGGGTGTTGCGGGTGATGTACTCCATGCGTCCGGAGAAAGCCTCCGGCCACAGCTTTTTGAAGATACTCATGAGCCCGGACACAACCAGCGGCCGCTGCTCCGGATCCGCACAGGCCAGCATGTTGAAGGCCATCGGGAAGTCTTTGTCTGAAGGATCAAACAAGATCACATCATTGGTGCGGTCCTTGGGAACGAACTTGAGCACGGACTCGACCAAATCTCCGTGCGGGTCGATGAGCGCGAGGCCTTTCCCCCGGCGGATATCGGATTCGATCATGTTTTCGAGCAGCGTGGATTTCCCCATACCCGTCTTTCCAATCACGTACATGTGGCGGCGGCGGTCATCGGGCTTGATGCCAAATTTGATGCGGTGTCCGCGGAAAACGGCTTCTCCAAGCACCGTCACGTCACTCTCCTCCCCCGCCTCTTCCAGGGGGAGATCCACAGGCGGTTCCAGCTTACGGCTCATGACCCAGTCAAAGTTGGGCGTTTTGACCAGAATATTGGGCACGTGCCAGAGGGTGGCCACTTCTTCGGTAGAAAGGACGTATTCGGAACCGGAGAAACCCTGCGGCAGTGCGCGCGATTCTTGGATGCCCGTGGCGTGGAACCCGTTGATCTGCGGCAGGTTGAACTGCTTGAAGCTGCTACTGATCTCCTCCACCTTCCGCTCAGCCTGGGCTCGGTATGCCGCAGGCGTCACCACGTTAATACGAACAATGGTGTAGAAAAGTAGGCGGTTCAGCTTGTCCACGGCGGCCGTCTCCTTGTCCTCACGATCGTGGCTGCGGGTGGTGACGCGCTTTTCCTCGTCTTCCTCATGATCATCCACGCCCTCCGTGGAAAGCGAGAGCTTGGGAGGTTTGATAGTCCAGGTACGGAAACCGCCCATCAACATGTCCAAAGGCCACAGGAGGAGCTTTTTCCAGCCCCGGGCCATATGCACACGGGTGAAGAAGTTGGCATACCTCTCGGACCGCTTGCTTAAGCCCTTCTGCAAAAGCGGTAATAGCTTGAGCGCCTTCTTGCGGTACTTGGAACCGTGCACGGGCATAAGGAGCACCTGCACGTGGCCGCGCATGCCTGGCTTGGGGTAGCGCACCAGGGCGGACGTGATGCCGGCGATGGTATCAATGGTCTGACGGGTGGCCTGGTCCACGTACTGCGGGTGACGCTTGATGGGATACAGCTCCGGATCCGCCAGAACCAGTTCCTGAGTGAGAACGATCTCCCCTTCCTTAGGATCCAGGGTGTCCATGGGCACGGGCTCGATTTCCGCATCTGGATACTGGGCATAGAGCTGGCTTTCCACCAAGGTGGATGCGTGTTCAGAACTACGCGCAAAAAGCGCGATTTTTCCCTCGCACATGCCGATTTCAAGACTTACGGATCCATCGGATTTTTTAAGCGAATGCACTGCCGAGAGCACCGCCTCCATCATGAGCGGACCGCGAGAAGCCGACACCTCATCCTGATCCGGCAGCGAAGGCCGGATGCGGAGAAGGACGGTGTTTGCAGGTGACATCAGTTGGATCGTAGAAGGTCTGCGACGAGTTCGAGCGCGACGGTATTGTACGCGTAATCCATACGCATCTGACCCAGGATTCCCACGACTCCCTTGTTACCGCGCGCGGAGTATTCCGTAATCATCATGCTGCAGCTCTGGAACTGCGGCAGTAGGTGCTCTTCGCCAATGTAGTAACGCACTTTGTCGTCTATTTCGATCTTGCCGAGGATATCCGTCAGCCGCTGTTCCAGGACTTCCGCAATGCCGCTCGCTAGCATGGGATTCTGCTGGAATTCCGGCTGGCGGAGGGTGTGTGCGAGCCCCAAATAATAGACACCCGGTTTGTGCGGCACGGTGGCAAAGGCGACATCCGGAATCATGTGGGCCAGGAGAGCCACGGCCTCGTAGGCGCGTTCCTGGTCTTTCCTCTGGAAATACTGCTCCTTGAGCGTCATGAACTTCTTCTGGACCGCCTTTTCCTGCGCGGAAGGGTCCAGATACTGCTTCACGTACATACGGTAGCCCTTGGCAGTGGGAATGCGCCCGGCACTGATATGCGGCTGGTCCAGGTAACCCTCGTCACCCAGAACGCGCATTTCGTTGCGGATAGTGGCTCCAGACACGTCCAAGTCGTTACAGGCACACAAAAGCTGCTTGCTCCCCACGGGAACAGCGGTGGTAATGAATTGCTCGATGATCGCGGCCAGTAAACGGCTTTGTCTCTCATCCATACGCGCGCACCAGTATAGCAGTCGGAGGGACGGAGTGCCATTAACGCATTTATGGCTTACCGATCGCGTATTCTTCGCACCACAACATGTCCCCACGCCCGCATCCGTTCACGGACTGCCTGGGGGATCAAAAACCCCAAACCGATCAGTTCCAAGCCGATGATCACCAAAGGAAAGCCCGGAATAACCGGTAAAACAGCGGCCGTCACCCCAAAGACAATGAGCACCACGCCAAGAATGCGACGCACCAGAAACATGGTGAAAAGGATAGCAGAAGAGGGAACCTGACACTGCTTTTGCGGAAATTTAATCAGTTATTTCCTTATTCTTCGGAATGGCAGTGGTGTTGAATCCCCTGCTCTCAATCTTCTCCAACTCTGGTAAAAAATATCTCTCCATTGCCGCTTTGGCTGCGCCCAAAAAGTTGTTCGACGACACGTCATCTCCTTTCCCGTGAAACTCTATCAGCCTTTGGAAAATATCCCCGTAATCATTCTGTAGCTTGTCCCGAAGGGCATTCACTTGCGCCGCTACATAGGAAGGCATTCCACCGTACCATTCGAACCGATTCACATTCCAAAAATTTTGAGCGCGATCGAAAATTTGCTCAAACTTTTTGGGATTCGCCGCTGTGTCCAGAAACATGATTGTTTCTAAAGTGCTAAAGCGCATATCTTTTTGCTCAAGGGGGATTTTCCCCAAAAGATCATCCGTTCTTTTCCGAAAAGACTGAAAGAGGCCGCTAAGAGCTAAAAAATTCTCCTGAAAATCCTTCGACAAAAGCCGACCATCAACTGACGACTCTGCCTGTCTTTCCGTAGTTATTTCCATACTCAGCAGATGGATTACTTTCCTTTCTTGCTTGCCGCCTGCATCTTGCGGAAGCGTTCCACGCGACCACCGCGCAGCTCGGCCTGCTTCTTACCCGTGTAGATGGGGTGGCACATGCGGCAGATTTCCACCGTCTGTTCCTCGATGGTGGACGGGATGAGGAACACCGTCTTGCACGTGGAGCACGTGGTCTTGGCGTCCTTAAATACCTGCGGGTGGATTCCGGTCTTCATAGCCGAGAGATTGTACAGGGAATGCCCGTATTGGCAAGGGTTTACGCCTGGGTAACGCGCATTTCCATATCCGGATGGCTCCAATCGCTCTGGGGCCCGGGAATGACGATAAACCCCTGCGGATGGTCAAACATGCGCTTATTGCCCACAGGACGGCTGTGATCGCCAATATAATCCCGCATTTCCCGCAGAACGCCCTCCGGAAACTCCCGCAGGTCGGTATTCATGAAGAAACTGGGGATTTTCCAGTGCATGTCCTTGGCGTCGTGACTGAGAAGATGGTCCACCCAGACGCCACACTCCCCCTGCCCCACCGCATGGCGGACCCCCAGCTCCTGGAGTTCCCGAGAAATCGTCTCCGTGGACATGGCGTGGTCCTGGCGAGGGACATGGGGATTGAAGGTTAGGCCAAGTCTTTTGGCGAAGTGACGATAGAACGGACATACGCCTTTTTCCTCCGTCTGGTGCAGGACGATCATCGCGCTTTTGGGATGCATCAGTTTCTGCGCCTCCGCCAGGGTGGCTCCGGGATCCGGGAAGAAATACATGCAGTGCGTGAAGAGCGCGGCATTGAACTCGCCTCCGTGCAAATCCTCCTTGGTCAGTCTTTTGTGAAAAAACCCTTCCACAATGTGGCGGTTCTGCCAGGGGTGCGCGAGGGTGTTTTCGTACAGCTTGGCGGCGTGGTGGATGTTGGGTTCCACTGCCACAAAGGCATCAAGCGGAATCTTCCCCAACACATCCCCGTCAAACTTGCCGTCTCCCGCCCCCACGCTTAATACGCGGCGCGGGCCGATCTGCTGGAGAATCTCGCGCGTCATGGCGGGCATGGGCCCTTCGCGGTTTTCCTGATCATCCCAGTACTCGGTGCTGTTCTGCACAAACCCGCCCTTGCCGTAGAAGACTTCGTTATACGTCTCGGCATCAAGCGGCTGAACCAGTCGGGGCTGCAGGAGCGTCTCTCGGGCGAAGGAATTGTCCATGCGCATGCCCCGAGCCCCGGGAGTCTTTTGCGGATCCGGGGCTTCAGGGATTTTTTCCATGGGAGAGTGGGCTTATTTCTTCTTCGACTTACCCTTACTGGTCACCGCCTCCTCTACGATCTTTGCGGCACGCTTGGCCTTGCGCTCCATTTTTTTCTCGATCTCCTGGAGCTCTTCCTTCTCTTCCACCAGCGCCTCCGCCTCGCCCTCGCGCTCTTCAATGGCTGCCTGGGCAATCGCCTCCTCCGCCTCCTTGTCCTCCATGATCACGCTCATGGTGGCCACCTTGTCACCGCCGTTGAGGCGCATGACGATGACACCCTGCGTGGCACGTCCGCGGGACGGAATATCACTCAAACGCATGCGGATCATCTGGCCCTGACGAGAGATGCACAGCAGATCGCCGTCCTCGCCCTCCAGAAGCACATGGGCGCCAATGATGTCACCCGTCTTTGCCGTGAGCTGCGCGGCTTTTACGCCCGTGCCACCGCGGCCCTGCAGGCGGTATTCCTCCACGGGGGTCATCTTGCCCAGACCGTTTTCCATCACCACCAGGAGCTGGGACTTTTTGGGATCCGTCACGAGTGCCGCCTCCACCACATCATCGCCAGGAGCCAGCTTGATGCCGCGCACGCCGGCTGCCGCGCGGCCCATGTCGCGGACTTCGTCTTCCTTGAAGCGGATGGACTTCCCTTTACGCGTGAGGATGTAGATATCGTCCTTTCCGCTGGTAGCCAGCACCCACTTGAGTTCATCGCCCTCGGGCAGCTTCTGCGCAATCAGACCGCTGCGACGGATGTTATCGAACTCGCTAATGGCCGTGCGCTTGGTGGTTCCCTGCATGGTGGTCATGAAGAGGAACTTCTTGTCCTCCAATGTGGCCTTGAGGATGGCCGTAATGCGCTCGCCAGGCTGCAGCTGCAGCAGGTTTACGATGGCCTGGCCCTTGGCCACACGGCCGGCCTGCGGTACCTCGTACGCCGGCATTTTGAAGACGCGACCGGTGTTGGTGAAGAAGAGCATGTCGTCATGGTTCATCACGTGCACCATGCTCAACACCTCGTCGTCCTCCTTGGTGGTCATACCCTTCACACCCTTGCCGCCGCGGTTCTGGCTGCGGAACTGGATGGGGCTCAAACGCTTCACGTAGCCCGCGCGCGTGAGCGTCACGATCATCGGGGCGTTGGGGATGGTGTCCTTGGCGGAGAAGTCACCCACATCGTGCGGGACCACGGCCGTGCGGCGCAGGTCTCCGTACACTTTGCGCAACTCCAGGAGTTCACCCTGGATGATCTTGTCCACCTTCTTCTTGTCCTTGAGGATAGCCTCGCATTCGGCGATGAAGGCCTTCTTTTCCTTCAATTCGTCCTCGATCTTCTTGCGTTCCAGACCGGCCAGCGTCTGCAGACGCATCTGGAGGATGGCATCGGACTGGATGTCGGTCAGCTTGAACTTCTTGATGAGGTTGTCCTTGGCGATCTCCTTGGTGTCGCTCTTCTTGATGGTCTCGATGATCTTGTCGATATGGTCCAGAGCGATCTTCAAGCCTTCCAAGATGTGTGCACGCTCCTTGGCGCGATCGCGATCAAAGGTGACGCGGCGGGTGATGACCTCGCGGCGGTGATCCACGAAGATGCTGAGGAGTTCCTGGAGGTTGAGGAGACGGGGCTGGAGTCCGTCAGCCAGCGCGATCATGTTGTAACCAAAGCTCACCTGCAGGTCCGTGTGCTTGAAGATCTGGTTGAGGACTTTCTGCGGGTAGGCGTCGCGCTTGAGCTCGATGATGATGCGGATACCCTCGCGGTCACTTTCGTCGCGGATATCGCTGATGCCGTCGATGACCTTGTCCGTGACCAGCTGCGCCATTTTCTCGATCATGGAGCTCTTGTTGACCTGGTACGGGATCTCGCTGATGCGGATGTGGTAGCGGCTGCCCACTTCCTCAATCTCCGCTTTTCCGCGGACGATGATGCTGCCGCGGCCCGTGAGGTACGCCTGCTTGATCGCCTCCTTGTTGTAGACAATGCCCCCGGTGGGGAAATCCGGACCCTGCACGAACTTGAGCAGGTCCTCCACCGTGGCATCGGAATTTTCCAGCAGGTGCAGCGTGGCATCCAACAGCTCACCCAGGTTGTGGGGCGGGATATTGGTGGCCATACCCACAGCAATACCCACGGTGCCGTTTAAGAGCAGGTTGGGGATCTTGCTGGGGAGGACTGTGGGCTCCTTGCGGGAAGCGTCGTAGTTGGGGGCGTAATCGACCGTGTCCTTCTCCAGATCCTGCAGCAGTTCCATGGCGATCTTCTGCAGTTTGCACTCCGTGTAACGGTAGGCGGCGGCGGAGTCTCCGTCGATAGAACCGAAGTTTCCCTGACCGTCGATCAGCGGATAACGCATCGCAAAGTCCTGGACCAGGCGGACAAGCGCGTCGTACACGGAACTGTCACCGTGCGGGTGGTACTTTTTCAGAACCTCACCAACAACACCGGCACACTTGCTGTAGCGGTGGCTGGGACTAAGACCCTCCTCCTGCATGGCCACCAGGATGCGGCGGTGCACGGGCTTGAGACCGTCACGGGCGTCCGGCACCGCGCGGGCCACTATGACGCTCATCGCGTAGTTGAGGTAGCTCTCCTCCATTTCCGCCACAATGGGGCGGGGAGCGATGCGTCCCAAGTTGCTCAAACTCTCCCCTCCTCCTTCAAGGGGGAGTTGGGCGGAGTTATCGGGTGATTCCTTTTTGGCTGACATACGAAAGCGGCGGGGAAGGACCCGATGATACCGGAACCCGTGTGAGATGGAAGACTGAGACAAAAAAGGCTCCGGAGCACACAGCAAGCTGCGTATTCCGGAGCGGGTTATTGGAGTCCGCAAAGACTCCGACGGTCATCCCCTAATAAACGGGGGACCGACGCACGTACTATAGCTTTGAATTTTGAAATGTCAATTCTAGCAGACATTGAGCAAACAATGCATCGTCAAAGGTCGGCGGGCGGGTTGCGGCTGCACGGAACTATTCACCAAGGCAATGAGCAACTACCCGAGAAACGGCAATATCCTGCCTATCAATTTCCGGAAACCGCTTTTTCCCTTCTCTATCCTGTCCACCGCCTCGCGCAATTCCCTCACCTCTTCCGGGCTGTACTGCAGTCCTTTCTGCATGCCGTGTTCCATGCTTGTGAGCAGATATTTTGGAAGAGACGTATACGCGGTGAGAGCCCCGCCAACCCCCATTCTCTTCAGATGCTCCTGGCGCTCGGGGGTAACCGGCGTTTTATGACCGATGACAAAATCATCCGCTGCATATCCCTGCTCCCGCAAAAGAGCGCGCAGATCGCGCAGGGTTTCTATGTGCGCCAGCGTCCCCAGCCCGCTGCTTTTACCCATACCCTCAGGCAGAACGCCTAGCGTGCGCTCTATGTCCCGCGGATAGAATTTGTGCCAGAGAATCTTCTGTTTCCGCGGATACACCAAAGCGGCCCCATACCCGATTTTTTGCTTATCCACACCGTATTCAAAAACTATCTCGTTTGGGTCCCCGTCACTGCGAGAGACAGAGAAACGATCTTGCAACGTCGGCTCTTTCTCAATGCTCATATTAACTAATATTATACAATATTATGAGAAATTAGTAAAATTCAGCGTATACCACTGCGCTGTAGACATGCTTTCCGTCGTTTCCACCCCATCGGCAACTTTGGCGATATCACCCTCCGCGCAATAGAGGCGCTCAAAAACTGCAGCGCAGAGTATGCGCTGCAGTAAATCTACTGGACCAATCCTATCAAGCCCGCGGCCAGCCCCACCAGGGGCCAGGCACGGAGACTGACCGGGAAAAAGGCCAGCAAAACGGCTAATGTGCCGCCGGCAATGCCTCTCCTAAAGAGACCGCCGAAGAGCACCTGCTCGTCGGTCTCCCAATCGGTAAAAAACCGATGGACGAGACAGACGCCGAATAGCAGGGAGAGTGACATGAGCGTCACCCATCCCCAATATTCGCTCCAAAAACTTATGGCGTGGGATATTGCCCCCACCATTACGATTTGGAGGAATCGCACGAGATACACCATTGGGTACATCACCCCCTCTCCTGTGTATCAAAAGAACGATAAGAGTATTATACAATATTTTTCCAGAATTCTGCGATACACAAACGAGGTGCCAGACATGCGGTGGAACGGGCTTTCCTAGTCATTCACACGCTCTTCCTCAGGAAAAGGGTGCGTATCCTTCCGTGCCACCTGTCCCCGTAGTTCCCTGGGATCCTTTGTGACTACCCCCGCTTTTTCCCGGGACTGGAACATGGGCGGGACGAATGGCTCGCCCCGGAATGCAGATTCCACGCCCCAAAAAGTGGCAAGCGCGAAGGCAGCAACACCAAAGCGCTTGCACAAATCCGGTACAAGGCTGGTATGCGGTGCGTTTACAGGCACGACGTCGTGCCGCTGTTCAACGGATGATGGGTGGTGAGAAGGGGTATGCATAATGACCGAACGTTTCATGTTTCCGGGAAAAATTCAAGACTCTAAGAGATCACTTTTCCGGGGAAGAGTTCTGCGGAAATAGCATGGAATGCCAAAAGAAAAACCACCTTGGAAATACGGAATCAAAAACCGCTCCGGAACAATCCAGAGCGATTTTCTTTGGCGGGGTTTTACAGTACACGGCAAATGATCCAAACAAATATCGCTATAAACAATAGGTACTCAATACATTCGCCCATGTTGCGCATCATTTTCGCCTCCTTTTGAGGTGGGAATCTGCCCATCCAGCCGAACACGGCCCTGAATGTGTGTTGCCCGGGTGGGGCAAGGCAGCCCGGGTGAACCCGGTATGATTACAACAAGTCCGTCGTCCCACAGAACTGCGTAGTTGTTGCAACCATCCTCCTTCAAAAAAAAGGAAATAGAGCACTAACCCGTAAGCCAAAGAGCATCAAGAACAGAAGTTCCTGATATGTCAATCATACGACAAAAAAGCGAATAGTCAATATACTGAGCGCATGCTTTCCGTTGTTTCCACCCCCATCGGTAATCTGGGCGATATCACCTTGCGGTCCATTGAGGCGCTCAAAAACTGCGCCGCGATCGTCTGTGAGGACACGCGCGTAACGGGGCTGCTGCTCCAGCATCTGCAGATCCCCAAAAAAGAACTCATCAGCATGCACGGGTATTCAGACCCGTCCAAGGTGGACTACGTGATCGGCAGGCTGCAAAAGGGCGAGCATTTGGTACTGACAAGCGACGCCGGCACTCCCGGCATCAGTGACCCGGGAACGATTCTCGTCTCAAAGGCTGTCGAATCCGGTATCCCGATTGCAGTGCTCCCCGGCCCCTCCGCATTCCTGGCGGCACTCAGCGGATCGGGACTCCCCATCCACGAGTTCACGTACCTGGGATTCCTGCCACTCAAAAAAGGACGCAAGACATTGCTCGAAACATTCAAAACCGAGGAACGCACGATTGTTTTTTATGAATCCGTGCATCGCATAGAGAAAGCCCTGAGTGAAATCGCGGAAGTCTTGAAGGACCAACCCGAACGGAAAATCGTGGTGGCGCGCGAGCTCACAAAAATGCATGAGGAGTTTGTACGGGGCACAGTCGCCACTCTTCCGGACATCGCCAAAAACATCACCAAGAAAGGTGAATTTGTGGTGCTGATCGCTGGTGTGTGACCGCCCATCGCTTCACTGCAGCACGCTCCTCGGATCGATGTGCTCCCCGTTGTGGATGACTTCAAAGTGCAGGTGCGGACCGGTGGTCATGGGACCCGCACCGTCGGTACCCGGTGTGGCTCCACTCAAACCGACCAATTCGCCTTTGCCCAAACGCTGGCCCGGCGTGACATCCACGTGCGAAAGGTGTCCGTACAGCGTGGCGTAGCCGTCGCGGTGTCCGATGAGCACGTACGTGTAGCCTGTGGCCCCGCCCCGGCGCACCACATAGACGATGCCGTCCGCAGCCGAATACACGGGTGTCCCCTGCGGTACGACAATGTCCATACCCAAGTGCGGAACACCAAAGTGTCTCTTGTAATCCGCATCCATGAATCCGGCGGAAATGCGGCCCTCCACGGGCATCTGGAATTCGCCTGCCGTGGGGGGGCCATGCTGCTTGTAGCGGTCGGCACTGTCGTCGATGAGCCCTTTCTGGACCAGCTCGCGCTCCACTTTGGCGCGCAGGCGCCCGTCAATGCGCGAAAGCTCGCTCTGCATGGCCAGGATGTCCGCGGCAACGGCTGCCGTGATCTGCTGGATGCGCTTGAGCTCGGACTCGCTTTCCGTCTTGGCCATGAGCGCGCGGTCCTGGTCCTTGAGCGCGTCCAGGTATTGGGTCTGCAGATCCATTAACTGCGCGCGCAGCGCGGCACCCTCCTCCCCCCGCTCCCCCGCCGCCGCATGCAGCGCCTGACGCGAGAGCTGGTCCGCATCGCGTGAAAGCAGCAACCGGTTCACGAGATCCTCCCGCGCACGCGCCATGGCCACGGCAAACTGCTCGTCTTCCACGCGTTCACCAAGACTCTGTCCTGTGAGACGGCGCAGTGACCACGGGAGCAGCGCGTCTCCGGGGGCGGAGAAGGAATCCGCGGCCGCCAGCCGCACCATGTCGGCCACAGCCTCCTTTTGGCGTTCAAACGTCCGCAGATTCATCTCCTGGCTGAGGAGCATTTCGTCCGCCCTCTGCGATGTCTTGAGGACATCCTTGAGCACCGCAGCCAGCTGCAGACGCAGGGCACGCTTCTGTTTGCCCAATGTCGCCACGCGCTCATTGGCCTCCTTGGCCTCGCGCTCTGCCTGGTCATGCATGGTTTCAAAGCGGGCACTGTCGCGGTTGGCATCACCCGCCACCGCCAGCGCCTCGTCCAGCTTGAAACGCGTGTCCGTCTGCACATCCCCCAAGAGACGCGTACCCACCACCATCGGCACCAAAGCCGTCAGCACGCTCACCAGGATGAGGATTCTGTTTGTGTGTCGCATTTCCAGATATTATAGCGGATTTTCGGCATTTCTGGAATGGCCAAAGTGGGGCTGCTACACTCGGTTCCATGATTGCCCATCTCCGCGGAACCGTGCACAAAATGGACCCCGGGGAGGTGACCGTGGACGTGGAGGGCGTGGGCTACCGGGTGGTGGTGCCCATCGATGTCTGGGACGAACTGAAAGAAGGCGACATGCGGATGCTCTGGACCTCCGCGTACATCCGCGAAGACCGCTTTGACCTGTACGGTTTCCGTGACCGCGCGGGGAAGATCCTCTTTGAGGAGTTCCTCAAACTGGACGGGGTGGGGCCCAAGATGGCACTGGAGCTTTTGAGCGTCCCGCGCTCCCTCCTGCAGCAGGCCATGGCCGAAAACAACATCGCGCTCCTCACCAGCATTAAAGGCGTGGGGAAGAAGACCGCCGAAAAACTGCTGCTGGAACTGCGCTCGCTCTCGGAAAAGAAACCCGGCATCCTCGCGACGGATTCCGGCAAGCCCGTCCGCGGGGAGTTTGACCAGGACGCCATCGCCGCCCTCACGCAATTGGGTTACGATTCCATGACCGCCATCAAAGCCCTCAAGGATCTCCCGCCCGAACTGCAATCCACGGAAGAACGCGTGGCCGCCGCCCTCAGAAGTCTCTAATCTCCTGCTTTCCTGCCCTTCTCCGATGCTCCACCTTGACGTCACCGCCGCTCTCGCCAAAGCCATCACGCCCAGCATGGGCATTCCGGACCAGGAATTCACGGGCCTCCGCACGTCGCTCAAAAAGCACATTGAGGATTTTTTGAAGGAGCGGAGCGCCGGGGAGCACGGCTGGTCCATGAACCCGTACGACAAGAAGATCATCCAGCGCATCCGCGAAGTGGTGATGACCATGAAAGCCCGCGGCATCCGGACGGTGATCTGGGTGGGGATCGGCGGCTCCGGCCTGGGCCCCAAGGTGATCCAGGAGGTGTTTGAAGGCCCTTCCACCATGGAGTTCATTTTGATCGATACCATCGATCCCAGCGCCCTCACGCAATTGATTGAGACCGTGGATTGGAAGAGCACGATGATCGTCATTGCCAGCAAGTCCGGCGATACTCTTGAGCCCATGAGTGTTTTCTACTTTTTGTGGAACCATCTCTCGACACAAAAGAAGACGGATCCCGCGGAGCATGTGGTGGCCATTACGGACCCGGAGAAAGGCAGCCTGCACGATTTCTGCATGCAGAACGGCATTCCCATGCTCCCCCTCCCCAGCGATGTAGGCGGCCGTTATTCCATTTTCACCCCTATCGGACTCCTGGCACTGGCACTGCTGGATGGAGACATGAACGCGTTTGTGCGCGGGGCAAAGGAGATGGACACACTGTGTCAGTCCACTTCCCTGGACGATAACCCGGCGGCACTCCTTGCCGCGGTGCAGTTTCTTCTGGATACCCGCCGGGGATACCCCGTCCGCATCATCATGCCGTATTCCCTGCGCCTGCAGAGCATCGCGCGCTGGAACCAGCAGCTGATCGCGGAAAGCCTGGGCAAGACGGAAACGCAGAATCCCATCCCCTTGGCAGCCATCGGCACGCAGGACCAGCACTCGCTCCTGCAACAGTGGATGGCCGGCCCGCGCAAAGGCTGGCACATCTTCATCCGCGAGCTGGAAAAGCCGCGACTGCACATGCCGGAGCACGTTCCCGCGCCCTTCGGATACCTGGGCGGCAAGACATTCAGCCAGCTTCTGGATGCCTGCTATGACGGCACAAGCGGCGCACTCACTAGCGTCAAGCGCCCCCACGTGACCATCTCCCTTACGCGCTTGGACGAGTCGCATTTGGGCCAGCTCTTTTACCTCTTCCTGGTGGAAGTGGTGCTGCTGGGGAAGCTCTACCGCATTGATCCCTACGGGCAGCCGGGTGTGGAGATTGGGAAAAAGATCACGAAGGAGATTTTGAGCAGGGGGAGGAGCGAATAATCGTTATTCATTTCTCGTTATTCGTTCTTGGTGATTCGTTTTACCTGCAATTGCGCGTACGAATCACGAATAACGAATAACAAAATTGGCAATCACTCCGTCTGGCCGTATACTTCTCTTCCACTCACCCTCCGCCCATGCCCACCCCCATTACCGACGCCGATTTCACCCAGGAAGTCCTCTCGTCAGAGGTGCCTGTGGTTATGGACTTTTGGGCTCCCTGGTGCGGTCCCTGCAGGGCCATGCTCCCTGTTTTTGATGAGCTGGAAAAGGAATACGCCGGCAAGGTGAAATTCGTGAAAATGAACGTGGACGAGAACCCGGAAGTGCCGGGCCAGTTTGGCGTCATGAGCATCCCCACCTTCATCCTGTTTAAAGGCGGCAAGGCCGTGGGCACCGTGGTGGGAGTGAAGTCCAAAGAAGACATGAAGACCTGGATCAATGCCTGATACATGAACGCCAGCCTCCTCATTGTCATCGGGCTCGTGACGCCGTTCTTCCTCATCAAATACAGGGAGCAGATTGGCGATACCATCGGCGAAGCAGACTGGATGCGCTGGTTTGGCGGTGTGTACATTTTCATCACCATCGTGGCCATTGTTCTGTTCTTCTGGGCGCTTGCAGAGGCCACAGGCACCACCAATATCTTGTTTAAGCCCGTCATCCAGATCTTCCCCAAGGAGCACATGGACAGCAGTGCTCCGGTGATGTTGCCGTAAGAAAAACTCATTCGATTCCCATCGAATGGTGGACCAAGGCATTCGCGAATGCCTTGGTGGACGAAATTGCATGAGGTTCGAACTGATATAGCAACGACATACGACATGCTCCAAGGGGCGTTTTCGCTAATGCAGGAGGAGGTTTATGCATGATCCTGATGCATCGGTTTTTTTAAAATGACACCCACGTGCCATGGAATAGTAGTACTTCATAGTTTTGCGGTTCTATGAAATGGAATTATGCAAATAAACTTGACAAAAGTGAATATTATTACTATAATATTAAGTATCTGATATGGCAACTTCGCCGTATCAGAGACTACGGCTCTTTGGAGAACCGCCATGGGTTACAACCCCCGCACACGCGAAGAACGTCAGCAGGACTACATCGGCAACCTGCTGCTGCAGGTTGCCGAGCTGCAAAAGCTCGTCGCCGCGCTGACGGAGCGCGTGGCAAAATTGGAGGCCGCCCCCAAGGCAGCCGAGGAGTAGTAATCCCCTCATCATCAGATGGAGGGGAAAGTACCGTGGCTTCGGCTACGGTACTTTTATATCTCCATTAAATTTAGAAAGTTGTGAAGCCCCAGCGATAGCTTCGAACTATAAGGTTCTCGATAAGAAGCTCATTCCAACGCTCCGATCACCGTTTTTGGAGGCTCTGAATAAGGATGATCCAAATTGGTGGAGCTGAGGGGACTCGAACCCCTGACATCCTGCTTGCAAAGCAGGCGCTCTCCCAAACTGAGCTACAGGCCCAAT
>CAYMAT010000005.1:2217-38470 GCA_964388495.1 uncultured Candidatus Peribacteria bacterium | reverse complement strand
CCTTGCCAGCGCATGTCGACTTCTAAGCCTGGTTCCACGAAGGGGAAGAATCCACTGCGGAATCTAAACTCTGCATTTGAAGACGTGAGCTCACGAATAGCAGAGGTCATTACAGCCTTCATGTTTGCGAGGCTCAGGTTCTTACCGATCATCAAACCTTCGAACTGGTGGAACATCGGTGAATGCGTGGCGTCAGCATCCTTACGGTACGTCTTACCGAAGTAGATGATGCGGAAGGGGGGCTTATGCTCCTTCATGTAGCGAATCTGCACGCCGGATGTGTGCGTGCGCAGCGCAAAGTTCTTCATGGGATCCGTGGACTCCTTACTGACCCAAAAGGTGTCCTGTGCATCGCGAGCGGGGTGTGTAGCGGGGATGTTGAGCAAATTGAAGTTGTATTCCTCGGTTTCGATTTCTGGTCCCTCAGCAACTTCGAAGCCCATGCGTCCGAAAACTTCTTTTACTTCTTCGATGAATTCATGAATCAAATGCAGGTGGCCTTGTTCTTTCTCTGGCAAATCCAACGTCGCGTCCAACGGATCTGTCTGCTTGAGTGTTGAGAATGCGGAGCTTGTGAGGGATCCACGGCGGTCATTGATTGCTTGGCTCAAATCCACCTTCCACATGTTCACCTCTGCGCCACGTGTGCGTTTTTCTTCCAAGGTCAAATCAGCAAGTCCCTGCATGGCGAGCGTGAGCACACCTTGCTTACGACCAAAGAGTTCCTGCTCCAACGCATCGACCTCTGCCGCGGTCTTCGCGGCAGCAATTTTCTCTTTATACGAAGCGATGGTGCTCTCTGTGACGGACATGGCGAAAGAATAGCGTGAAGAAGTCCCTAGAAGAAGAGGTTAGGTGTTAAGGGCAGCCTCAATGAGCACAAAGACTGTCAGAATCAGCAATGCGATCCACCATGTGAGGATTTGCAGCATCAGGACGCCCAGAATCATCGTTACGGCGCAGCCAAGGAACACGCCCTGACGCAGCGCCACCGAGAGCAGTTTGCCCGTGTCCCACGTGTGGAGCGGCCACACATTCCAGAGTGCATAAAACCCAAGCGCGCCAAGTGAGCTGACGGCGAGAAGAGTGCTGATGAGAAAGGCCGGGATGGCGTACGCGGCGGACGACAGGGGACTCACGCGAAAGACGACCACGAGGAGAGACGTGACCGAGAGCAACGCCGACAAGCAAATACCAAAGAGGAGGGAAGTCATCTCTGCTCCAGATTACGCATGTTTCTTCCTCTCAGCCAGATACTCCCCCAATGCTTTGAAGTCGTCGTACAGCGACTGTCGCAAGTGACCATTATGCAGTGCTGCAGCCGGGTGATAGATAGGGAAGACGGTGAGTTCATCCGAAACGACCTGTGGCTTACCGTGTGCGTTCGTAATGCTCAGTGTCGCAAAGAAGTGACCAAGCGCATGACGTCCCAGCGGCACAATGATCTTTGGCTTAATGAGAGAGATCTCGAGCTTGAGCCATGGCATGCATTGTTCCTTTTCTTCTGGAGTGGGGTCGCGATTTTCTGGTGGGCGAAATTTGACCACATTACTGATGTACACATCCTCACGCTTGAGGCCGATGGTCGAGAGGAGTTCATCCAAGAACTTTCCTGCGGCACCCACGAAGGGGCGACCAAGTTCATCTTCTTTTTGTCCGGGTGCTTCGCCAATGAACATGATGTCGGCATGGGGGTTTCCTTCTCCAAGCACGGCCTGTGTTGCTGTCTTGTGCAATTCGCAGCCTTTCCAATCACGCAATTTTTCTTTGAGGAGATCGAGAGTGAGTGGGGGCATGTGACGATTGTAGCATTTGCAAGAAATGCCGCTCGAGAACGAGCGGCACATCTCTGTGTTGATACTGTGCTAGGCAGCTTTACGCCATGAGCCGTTCGGCCACGTGCGTAGCATGAGTTCCCGGTACTCGTTGTACCTGCCCGGGAAGGCGAGCAGTCGCAGGAGATCCCTACGATCGGCCTTTTCGATTCCTGCGAACAGGAGCCGAGTGAACTCGCTTTCGAACATCGGCTGGACCGCGTTCGCTTCCGACAGAAGTGGAAACACGCTGCGCATGTAAGCGTCGAGGCCTGCATCTTGTAAGACGAGCCTCACGGCGTCACGGAGTTCTTGGTCGGGGATCAAGAACCATTCTTTGTTCTTGGTCCTAGCGACCACCGACACGAGAAGCGGGGGAACAGTGTTCACGGTTGCCCTCCTTACGGTTATGGGAAAAAACAGAGACGTTCCTTCAAAGGTATCCTCAAAAGCGAATGCGTCAAACTTTCTCGGGTCCTACACCCGGCATTGTGCTTACCCAAGGCAAATGCTAACGTTTGCGGGCCCTTTTGTGCGCCCGTAGTTCAGCCTGGATAGAACGCCAGATTGCGGATCTGGAAGTCGTCTGCATGGCATGCAGAAGGTCAGGGGTTCAAGTCCCCTCAGCTCCACCAACATCACAATCGAACATTCTTAGAACGGTAGCTCAGCTGGCCGCTGCTTTAGCAGCGAATAGAAAAGCGCGTCTGCTGCGATAGCCATGCAAAGGTCAGGGGTTCCCTGTCCGCCGTAGCCCGAAGGCGTAGGCGGAAAGTCCCCTCATCTCCACCAATAGAAATTTACAAAAGAACCCGCTACTATTTCGCCATGCTCGCTTCCTTCCTCCTCGGCTCCAAGGCCGACACAGAATTTGCGCAGAAGATCGCCGACATCATCAAGGAGTACGGTGTGGATACGGAAATCGTCGTGGCTTCCGCGCACAAGGTGCCGGAGAAAGTGATCAAGGAGATCGACCGCCTCAACGCGCGCAAGGACCCCACGGTGGTGATCACGGTGGTAGGCATGAGCAACGGCCTGGGCGGCGTGACTGCCGGCAGCTGCGTGCACCCCGTCATCAATTGCCCTCCGTACAAGGATCTGACGGAATATCTGGTGGATATCCACAGCAACCTCCGCATGCCCAGCGACGTTCCCGTCATGACCGTTTTGAACTACAAGAACGCCGCTTTGTGCGCCCTGCGCATCCTTGGCGAGAGCGATGCCGCTTTGAAGGAAAAACTCCTCAAGCGCATTGAGAAGATCAAGGCGGAGTACTGAGTTGAAAGAAAATGGCTGAAACGAAGCTTGTCCACTGTGCCGCGCACGCGATAAACGACGCGCTTCCGGGAATGGATTCCCATAACAGCTGGGATGTCCGCTATGGTTGGTTCCAGCACTTCAAGGAGGCTTTCGGCCGGTTGCTCGCCATGAACAACCACCCGAACGGACAGATACAGAAGGATGCAGCGCCCGTCATTGCCATACTCTCAGAGTTCCGCACGCAGTTCCCCACCTGGGCTACTGTCATTCCGCCGGATGAAGCGCTGCACCAGCTGCATGTGGAGCTGGAATCCTACGGCGTGCTTCTGGAAAACGATACTCAGGAATAAAAATCGGACCCGACGACGCCGAAGCGTCGAAGGATCCGATGGTGTGGAAGAAATGCTATGACTTGAACCAGACATCCCCGTTTTGATCCGTGAAGAAAATGTCTTTGTCACGGAACTGGATGAACAATCGGGACTGATGTTCTTCCAGGATCTTTCGAAGATTTGTACTACACGCGCGCCACTGGCGCGGCTTGAGCATCACATTGAACATTTCCCTGTTCCTTGTGACCGGCTCGACCGTACCGGTGACTGTTTCTTTCAACTCGACCTGGCCGTCATCATTGACGTCCAGAAGAAGAGTTGACGAAAGCTGCGTCTCTGTATCGACCATAACAAATCCCTCCACGACATCCCTCCGATATGAAATAAAGAGGAGATGTCGTAACCAAAAAATGTGAAAACAACATGGACCCGGAAAGGCCCAACTCACTCCTTACACAAGGAGAGATGTGCGTAGACGGAAAAGAGATGTGAAGGAGCGACGGCCCATTGTGTATATTCGTATTTAAATGTCTAGTGAATAAAAATTATGTTCATTGTTTATGGCATGAATTAAACGAAATTTTGTATTCTTATTAAGAATAAATTCTTAGGCACCATATAACAAAATCACGCTCGCCGGCAGGCGGCGAGCGTGACATGTGGAAGGAATCGCTTAGCGACGGCGCTTCCAGCGTTGTCCGTTGATGATCGCGTACACCGTATTGTCGGCGTGGCGAATCATAACTCTGGAGTACACCTGAGTGCTCAGGGTGGCCCGGGGGTCATTGAGAAGCTCCCATTCCTGGGGATCAAGAGTGACATCTCGGAATGTTTCCTCCTCCGTGACTGCATAAATGCAGACATTATTCCTGAGATAGCACAAGATGCCATTCAGGAAACGAAGTGCCTGGGTGACGGGGGCTGCTGCGGTCTTCATGCGAAACTCCTTCCACGACATCTCTCCGAAAAAAAAGAGAGACATCGGAACCAAAAAATAGTTACCGACATGGGCCCGAACGGGCCCAACTCCCCCCTTAAACTATAAGGAGAGATGTCTGTGGATGGATACGATTTGTGAAGGAACGAGGGCCCATTGTGGAGATAGTAGAGCGAATGTCTAGTGAATAAAAAATATATTCATTGTTTATGTTATAAATAAGCCAAATTATCATTATAAGGAAAAAACAATTCCTAGTGGTATGATCACCCCCATGACTCCGTTGACCCTTGAGGATGTCCGCACCAAGCTCCGTGAGTGGGAAGGCTGCGAATTGAAGAAGACCGCCACGCAGGCGGTGCTGGGCGAGGGCAATCCGGATGCCGACATCATGTTCATTGGCGAGGCGCCGGGGCAGAAGGAGGACGAGCAGGGCAGGCCTTTTGTGGGAGCCGCCGGACAGTTCTTGGATGAGTTATTGCAATCGATCGGACTGGTGCGCGCGGACGTGTACATCAGCAACGTGGTGAAATACCGCCCGCCCGGCAACCGCGACCCCACGCCGGAGGAAAAGGAACAGTGCATGCCGTGGCTGATGCTGGAGATGGCGTTGATCAAACCCAAGGTGATCGTGCCGCTGGGCCGCCACGCACTGGGGCACTTTTACAGCAAGCTGAGCATCACGGAGGCCCATGGCAAAGCACAGACCCTTCGACAAGCTCAGGGGGACATTCCTTCCCTTACGGTGTTCCCCATCTACCACCCCGCTGCGGCACTGCATAACGGGGGGCTGAGGCAATCGCTGTATGATGACTTTAAAGCTCTTAAATTATTCTTGGATACAAGGAAGTGAAAAACTGAAAACTGACAGTGGAAAGTGGCATGAACTTTCCGTTTTCAACTTTCATCTATTCACTATGCTGTATCATTCGCCCTTGTGACCTCGCTTCTCTTTGCCATCTCGCTCTCCGCCATCCTCTCCACCGCGTCCCTGCTGGTGGTGGTCCTGAGAGTCAGCCCGCTGACGGCGCCCGCCTACGCCATTCCCGCATTCTTCATCAGCCTCTTTTTGTGCCTGAGCTCTGTGGGAACGCTGCTGTTCTACGGGCTCTGGCGCGCGCTGCCGCTGCACTCGTGGGACGTGGGGCAGGCGCTGGGAATTTCCGTGCGCGAGGGCATTTTCCTGGGCGTGGCAGCCATCATCATCCTGCTGTTCCATCTTCTGGGACTCCTCACGTGGTGGATTGGCTTGATGATTGTGGGGGTGTTCGTTCTGCTGGAGTTAGCGATGCACTCGTAAAGAAAGAGAGGAAATCAAGGAAATCGAAGAACTCAAAGAAAATCTTTGATCTCCTCACGTTCTTTGATCTCCTCGATCTCCGGGCGTCTTTGCCTTATCCTTTCCCCATGTCCCTGACTGCCGAAAGCATTGCCGAACTTAAAACCAAGATTTCCGAAGCAGCGAACGCTGCGGAGCTGGAAGCGATCGAGCTCCAGATCTTCGGACGCAAGCAGGGTCTGCTGACCGCCGCCATGAAGGAATTGGGCAATTTGTCCGGTGACGAGCGGAGCAAGCGCGGACAGGAACTGAACCGCATCAAGCAGGAGCTGACGGAGGCCGTCGCGCTGCGCCGTGACGGGCTGAGCAACGCGTCACTCTCCTCCCTGGGCACGGATGACCGCCTGGACGTGACGCTGGAACTGCCGCCGCGCCAGACGGGCCATCTGCACCCCATCCCGGAATTCATCAACGAGGTCATCGACGTGTTTGGCCGCATGGGTTTTGACGTGGCCGACGGGCCGGAGGTGGATACCGAGGAACACAACTTCGACAAGCTGAATTTTGGCAAAGGCCACTCCGCGCGCGACGCGCAGGACATCTTCTACCTGGACAAGGACTCGGACCCGGAGAACAAGTGGCTGCTGCGCGGCCACACATCCACGGTGCAGGTGCGCTACATGCAGACGCACAAGCCGCCGTTCAGGATCATTTGCCCCGGCCGCGTGTACCGCAAGGACGCGGACGCCACGCACTCGCCCATGTTCCACCAGTTTGAGGGGCTGATGATTGGCGAAGACGTAAACCTGGCCAACATGAAGGCCGTGATGATGACGGCCGTGCGCGAGCTGGTTTCCCCCAACGTGGATTTCCGTTTCCGCACGGGCTACTTCCCCTTTGTGGAACCCGGACTGGAAATGGACCTGCGCTGGCAGGGCGACGAGAGCAAGAGCCGCGAGGGGCGCTGGCTGGAGGTGGCGGGCTGCGGCATGGTGCACCCCAACGTGCTCAAGAACTGCGGCATAGACCCGGACAAGTGGCAGGGCTTTGCGTTTGGCTTTGGCGTGGAACGCATGATCATGATCCGGAACCAGATCCCGGACCTGCGCTCGTTCTATCAAGGAGATCTACGATTTTTGCGACAGTTCTGACCCGCTTTGCGATCTTTGGCCGGCAAGCCGAACTTGCAATCCTTTTACACCGGTAACCTGCGATTCCTCCGCCAGTTCTCACCCTCCTTATGCCCCACTCCCAGCGCATCGCCGAATTTCTGCTCTCCATTGGCGCGGTGAAACTCTCTCCGTCGCAACCCTACACATGGACCAGCGGGATCAAGTCGCCCATCTACTGCGACAACCGCATGATCTACAGCCACCCGGAAGCCCGCACGTTTGTGGTGCAGGCGCTGGCTTCGCGCGTACGCGCGCTGCACGTGCAGCCGGACGTGATCGCGGGCACGGCCACCGCGGCCATCGGCTGGGCGGCACTGGTGGCGGACAAACTGAACCTGCCGTTTGTATACGTCCGCGCCAAAGCCAAGGAACACGGTGCAAAGAAAAGGATAGAGGGTGACCTGAAGCCCGAGCAGCACGTAGTGGTGGTCGAGGACCTGATCAGCACGGGGGGAAGTTCCATCTCCACCGTGGAAGCACTGCGCGACGAGGGCAAGGCGGTCGTCACGGATGTCGTCTCCATTTTCACGTACGAGTTTGCAGTAGCGAAGGAGGCTGCGCAGGCAGCTACAGTGGACCTGCATCCGCTCACGTCCATCACGGCACTCCTGCAAAGCGCCGTGGCGCAGGACCGCATCAATCAGGGCGAGGCGGACCTGGTGAAGGCCTTTGCGGAGAATCCCGAGCCGTGGGGAAAGATGCTGGGGAAGTGACGAGCCTGTATCCTGTGCCTGTGGACGCGGTTCTGGAACAAAAGCTCCGGCACGTCATGACGGTTTTCCTGCAGGAAAACGCGCAGATCAACCTGTCCGCCCTGCGCACGGAGGAAGCCTGTTGGACGGGGAATATCCTGGATTCGCTTCCGTTTTTGGATATCGCCGAAAAACTTTTTCCGGATTCCCCTTCCCTCTCCGTTGCCGACATGGGAACGGGCGGCGGATTCCCCCTTCTCCCGCTTGCAGCAGCCAGGCCGGAGTGGACATTCACCGGGATTGACGCCACAAAGAAGAAAGTGGACGCCATAGGGCGCATTGCGGCGGCATGCGGCATACGTAACCTTACGCTCGTCAGCGACCGTGCGGAAACACTTGGCCACGGAAAACTGCGGGAGAAATTCGATGTGCTGACGTGCCGCGCCGTGGACGTGATCAGCACGGACCTGGAATATTGCGCGCCGCTGGTCCGGGACGGCGGGTACGTGGTGCTCTGGAAAAGCCTGAAGATCGAGGACGAATTGCGGGCGTCGGAGAAGGCGCAGGAGACGCTCCATTGCGCGCTACAGGAGCTTCATCCCTATACCCTGCCCGATCCCGCAGGCACCCGTCAGCTGCTCGTCTTCCGCAAAACCGGCGTGCTGGACAAGAGTTATCCGCGTACCATCGGTCTCCCCAAGAAGCATCCTCTGTAAAACTGGTTACCGATTACTCATCGCTTATAGCTGATCGCTCATCGCTGACAACTGATCACTCATCGCTCTCTCTATGCCCAAGCCCTACATCCCCAACGACAAGTGGAGCAAAAAGGCGGCAGCCGAAGGCTACCGCGCCCGCTCCGTGTACAAGCTGATGGAGCTGGATGAGAAATTCCGCCTGCTCAAGCCGGGCTTCATGGTGATGGACCTGGGAGCCTGCCCCGGCAGCTGGCTGCAGTACACCAGCAAGGTGATTGGCCCCAAGGGCGTGGTGATTGGACTGGACCTTCAGCACATTGAGGACATCGCCGAGAACGTGGCGATCTACAAAGGCGACATGACGGATCACCAGTACATCCGCGAGATTCTGGAGCGCGAGGGTGTGAAAAAGCTGGACACTGTTTTGAGCGACGCCGCGCCCAACACCTCCGGCATCAAGGACATGGACCAGTGGAAATCCGTGGAGCTGGCCAATGCGGCGTTTGCGGTGGGACAGGAATTTTTGCGACGGGGCGGACGGATAGCCGTGAAGGTCTTCCGCGGTGCGGACTTTGACGTATTTTTGCAGAAACTCAAACAAGAGTGGCGCGACGTAAAAATCCGCGTAGCGGCGGCGAGCCGCGACCGAAGCCGTGAAGTGTATGTGGTGGCCGAAAAATACTGAGAAATAGTTTGCGTAATTAACAAAATATTTTTTAATTAACTATTAAATATCTGTTCATAAGGACTAAACAAAGCGGTTTATGATGAAATAATATTTTAAAAAATATTTTTTTGTTTTTGCAATTACCCACAGCCCTTATCGGTCAGACCCGACCATGGAAAAAATGGCTTCCATACGGTATAATCTTGAGATTTCGACTTTCACATACACACACAAAATTTCCCTCAGCGGCTGCAGCGTATCCAGTCCGTTCTGGCGTGGGTGATGCTGTGCATTTTTGTGGCGGAGATGACTGCACCGTTCCATGCCGCCTTCACCGCGGAAACAGGAGAGACACTGGACATCTCCGCTAGCGAGACCGCAACGGCGGGGAGCGGGTCACTGCTCCGGACGGGGAGCGGCGCCACCATGACCGGTGTGCGCCTCACGATTCCGGAAATCGCCTCGGGATCCCTGATGCCCACGGAGTCCGGAGCACTCTCGCCCGCGGAAGTATCCAGCGAAACGGGAAGCTCCGCGGCATCCGCCGTGGGCGCGCAGGAAAATGACGCGGTATCTACAGACGAGATCAGGGCGATGCGCGTGGGAAACGAGATTCCGGCGGGTTCGCCGTTCCCCCTCCTCATCGCCTCCATGCGCGGTACGGCGCCCGTGGACATGCAGCGGCTGGAGGACGAACTGCGCGTGAGCGTCGCCGACGGAAGCGGAGCCTCCGTTCCGGTGGTCATGCACATGACCCGCCGCGGTGATGCCGTAACGCTGCGACTGGACCCGCGTGACGGGATCCTGCGTCCGGGAGTGATGCGCGTGCAGGTGGAGCATTTTTCCTCGGGATTTTTGCCCCGGGGCATCCAGGAGTTCCTGGGCGGCGGGACAATGCTGTTTGACGGCGACGTGCGCGCAGGCGACATTGCCTGGAACGCGGACAAACCCGTGTATGCCGCCGGAGACGAGGGCACGCTGACCGTGAGCACGCTCAATGACGAAAACCGCGCAGCATGCATGCCGCTCAACGCCAGCATGACTGACCCGTTTGGGGAAAGCAGGATTCTGGAAAGGACGGGCAAGGACTGCGCACGCGTCTCCGCACAGACGCAGTTTGGCGCGCTGTTCCCCGCGGAGGGGAAATACACGGCCGCGGTATCGTGGAAGGAAACGGACGCAGCCGCGCTGGAACTGGAAGCAACGTCGGCACCGGATACGGTGAGCATCCGCCGCGACATCCCCACGCAGGTGCTGCCCGGGAAAACCTTTGACGCGCACATCACGCTGCAGGTTCCCTACACATTCCAGGGCCAGGTGACGGAGCGCATCCCCAAGAATTTCGCCATTGCCAAAAACGACTCCACCGCCAGCGTGCACGACGAGGGGGACATGTGGGTGATCACGTGGGAAAAACTCTGGGAAGCCGGCAAGACCTACACACTGGGCTACTCGCTGACCGCCCCGGATGCCCAGCCGCTGATGCTCCAGGTGGGACCGCTGCGGCTGCGCGGCGAGCGGACGGAAACGCCCGCGCAAACGTTGACGGAGGACAAGGAGCCTCTGCCCGGCATTCCGGATGAAAACCCGGCCACGAGCCTGCCCGCAGCGGAGACCGGCGCCACGCTGGCCGTCCCCCAAACGGAGAGCGGTGCAACGGAACAAGGCGCACGGGGAACGGGCTCCGGATCGGCATCTACGGACGCGCCGGAAACCGGATCGGGATTTGTGGGGATGATGGGGACGCCGCTGCGGCTGATCGCCTCGCTCTTTGCCAGCGTGACGGATGCCGAAAACCGGACCGTGAATGTCAGTGAAGGACGTCCGTGGCTGATTCTCACCGCCCTCACGCGTGAAAGGGCGCGGACAACGGGCAATGCATCCGCAACCGTGGAACTGAAACCGGTGCAGAACGAATTCTCGGGAACCGAATCCCCCACTTTCCACCTGCTGGACACGGAATTCGGCGGGCATGAACCCGCGCTGACTCCGGAAGGCCATCTGCCGGAGGCCACGGCGCTGACCGAAATCGCCAAAGCGCTGGTGACGGATGAGGACGTGCAGGGCGCGGTGGCAAAAAGCCTGATCGTCTCCGCCAGCGCGGATGTGGGGGAAAAACTGTCCAGCGACTCCGCCCGCAGGTCCGATCTGAAAAAGACGCTGGAGACGGAGACGGGCCGCACGCGCGGGGATGCGGTATCGCAATCCGTCTCGGCCGTCATCAGGGGGAACGACAGCGTCCAGGAAAAACTGGCGGACATCGCCCTGCAGGATGAATCCGTGGCCAGCGCGATTGAGGATGCCATCACCCCGGAAGTCCGCGAGCAGGTGATCACCGCGGCGGTGACGGCCAGCCTGCAGGACTCCTCCGTAAGCGATGCCGTGTCCAGCGCCCTGAAAGCCGCCAAGACGGACTTGAGCGACGTGAAGGAGAGCGCCGTTGAGGCCGTGACGCAGACACCGGAGGCGGCGGGAGACGCCGTGGACGCCATTGTCAGCCGAGAAGTGGATGCCAGCGCCCCGCTGATTGAAGTGACAATGACGGACGCGCACGGACGCGTGGTCACTCCCCACTTCCACTTCCAGCGCGGATCCGTGCTGCTGGTGCTGGAACCGGAACAGCGTTTCACGCCCGGCGTGTACTCGCTCACAGTAAGACTGCGTAATCCGCTGGACGGGAGCGTGGAGGAGCTGACGCAGGACTTTGCGTGGGGCGTGCTTGCCATGAACCCCACCCAGGACCGCTACGCCGTGGGCGACCATGCGCGCGTGGATATTGGCGTGCTCAACGACTACGGAGAAATCGCCTGCGATGCGGACGTGGAGCTGACCGTCATGTCACCGGGCGGCACATCCACGCGCCTTTCCACGGATGATCAATCGCTGACCGTGAGCGATGACTGCGGCAAGAAGGAAGCGCGGTACATCCAGCCGGATTACCAGGCGCTCTTCACGCTGGCGGAAGCGGGAACCTACCTGCTGCACCTGGAAGCCACCACCGCAAACGGCACGCGCAGCCTGGACACGCACATCACGGCGGGGGACGAGGGACCGTTCACGGTCCGCCGTACCGCCGCCACCCGTCTGTGGCCGTTTGCGCCGTCACCCATGACCATCAGCGTGGACTTCCACAGGGATTACACGGGTGACGTGACGGATCTGGTGCCGCCGGGCTTTGTGGTGAGCAATACCGTTCCTGCTGCCGTCACAGCGCCTGCCGCCACGGGAACGGGTACCACCGTGACCTGGACGGGATCGTGGAAGGCGGGCAGCACAGCCACATTCTCGTACGACTACGATGCGCCCAATATTTCTCCACAGTTCTACCTTGTCGGACCGATGCGGATGGGTGACAGCGAAGAACTGCGGAGCTGGCAGATCGCCAACGACGCGGCCAAGACGTGGGACGGAGGGGGCGCCAACAACAACTGTTCCACCGCGGCAAACTGGTCGGGCGACACCATTCCCACCAGCGCGGATGACATCATCCTGGACAGCACGTCCACCAAGGCGATGACGTGGGACAGCGGCTGTCCGTCCACCGTCGCCTCCTGGACACAGAGCAGCGGGTACACCAACACCGTGACGGTGAGCATCAGCAACCTCACCGTTTCCGGCACCATGAGCATCGCCGACGGAACATTCACGGCACCCAGCGGCACCCTGACCGTGAAAGGCTCCTTTACCCAAACTGCGGGAACTTTTTCCCACAATAACGGCACAGTCCTGCTTGCCCCCACCGGGGTTCAATCTCTCACGCTGTCCGCCGCCAGCGCTTTCAACAATCTCACGCTCGATAGCGGTCTCATGCAGTACTGGAAGCTGGACGACCTGACGGGCAGCGTGGCCCGCGACAGTTCACGCACACGTGCCAATGCCACTCTGATCAATGGTCCCACCTGGTCCGGATCCAGCCTCAACACCTTACTGAAATACTACAACCCCGGCGGACTGAAGATTTTGGCCAGTCCAACGCAGTACATCTCTGCAACGCACGCCAGCGAAGCTGTGAATACGGTGAGCCTCTGGGTAAAGACGACGACAACCGTCAATACGACAAGCGGATGTCAGTACCTTGTACAGTTTAGTGGTGGACAATACATCGGACTGGGAAACTGTTCAACCAGCACTAATAACGAATCGATCGGTATATACACCGATTCTGTATCTCACTTCAGTTATCTAGGAAACACAATTAGCCCTGGCTGGCACTACCTCGTTTGCAGATACTCAGCTGGTGCATGGGGTTTCTACATAGATGGTACATGGTACGGTGGATTGCAAGGCGTTGGCTCGTTCGGCACACATGCGTCTGCTCTCACCGCTGTCACAAGTGAAAGCGTGGGCTACAACATTACCGGCGCGCTTGATGATGTTCGCATCTATAACCGTTCGCTGGCATTTTCCGAAATGAACCGCCTGTACGCAGGCAACAAAGCCACAGGATCTGGAACGTATGTTCTGAACAATAACCTCACGGTGAACGGGAACCTTGGTATCTACGATGGAACGCTGGATGCGTCATCCAACTACGATGTGACCGTTAAGGGTAACGCGGATATCCAGGGAGACTTCATCAAAGGAAATGGTTCCTTCGTCATGAGCGGCACGGGACCGCAGACCCTCTCCGGTTCCACGCTTTTCAACAACTTCTCCATCACCGCCAGCAGCGCGCGCACGGCGTATCTGGATTACACCTCCCGCCAGTCGGTCTCCGGATCCCTGGTGCTGCAAGGCGTGTCCGGGAACAACCTCTCCCTCCGCTCCACCAAGAGGGGTTCCGGCGCACGCATTCTGTACGATGCCGACAGCACGCAGCTGGACGCGGATATCCAGTACGTGAACGTGAAGGACTCCTACGCCAACGGCGGACAGAGCCCCGTCTGCAGCCAGTCGACGGAGGGATGCGTGGACAGCGGCAACACGCAGAACTGGGTCATCCAGACCAGCAACATCTCCGGAACGGTGTACACGGACCAGGGCACCACCGCCGCCACTTCCCCCACCGTGGGCCTCTCCATCAACGGCGCGCCGTTCATCACCACCACGGCCAACAGCAGCGGCCAGTTCACCTTCAGCAACGTCTCCATGACGGGCGGAACGGTGCTGGGATTCTTCGTGAGCGGCAATGCCCTCAAAGCCGCGACGGTCATGATAGGCCCGGGGACCACCACCACCGGCGTGGATCTGTACGGAAACACCCTCATCATCCGCAGCGATCCGGGAACCATACCCGTCACCAATCCCCTGCTGAAAATAGCGGCAAACGGCGGCGGATCGGACATGGCCGCCGTCTATTCCGTGGACAGCGCCAATACCCTCTCGCTCGCGTCCGGAAAATCGGTCTACCTCTGGGCCAACACCACACTCAATCCCGGGGGGCGTATCAGTGCCTCCAGCCTGACAAACCTGGGCACGCTCACCATGGGCACATCCGGATTAACACTGACAGGCTCGCTCCTCACAAGCGCCGGTACGTTCTCCACCAGCACGGGTACCCTCCTGAAATCCAGGGCAACCTCGCAACCGCTGACACTGGGATCCAACTCCCTGAACAAGCTGACCATCAACAACGGACTGGTGGGGTACTGGAAACTGGATGACGGTACGGGCCTGGTTGCACGGGACAGCTCCCCCACGCAGAGCAACGGCACGCTCACCAACAATCCGTCATGGAGCGGGGCGAATCTCGCGACACAGATGAGATTCTACAACCCCAGCGCGATGAAATTCGACGGAACGGACGACTACATCTCCATCCCGGACAACGCCGCTCTTCACCCCACGTCCCTTACCGTCTCGCTCTGGGTGAAACTCAGTTCCTTGACCAATAACGCCACTTGCGGCGGCGCTCCGTCCACGCAGCAATACCTGATTTTCAAAAAGAACTCCCAGGCATACGACTCCTTTTCCCTCATCAAAAACTCCGGCGTCTGGCAGTTCAGCATGTACTCGGGCTCAACATCGTACTACATCCAATCCTCCACGGTTCCCGTAACGGGTTCGTGGGTGCATTTGGTGGGAACCTATGCGAATTCCACCATGAAATTCTATGTGAACGGCTCGCTGGAAGGCACAACAACAAACGCGGCAGGGCTTGATCACAGTACAAACAATTTAATCCTGGGAAGAACGGCGCGCTGCACGACAGGAGACAACTACGACGCACCGCTGAACGGCTTCCTGGACGACGTGCGCATCTATAACCGCGCCCTGTCCGCCAATGAAGTGAGCAGTCTCTATAACGGAAACAAAAACACTGGCTCCGGAAAATACGTCCTGAGCTCCAACACCACGATCGCCGGGGATCTCAACGTGTACGCAGGTGCGCTGGACGCCGCCGGTTATAACGTCTCCGTTTCCGGCAATGCAAACCTGCAGGCGGATTTGACCCTGGGAGGAGGGACGATGACCCTCAACGGCAGCGGACCGCAGACCATCTCCGGATCGACCGTATTCAGCAATCTTACCAAGACGGTCTCTGCCGCCTCCACGCTCTACCTGGATTACACGTCGCGCCAGTCCGTTTCCGGCGCGCTGGTCCTGCGCGGAGCGGCGGCCAACCTCCTCAGTATACGCAGTACCAAAAGCGGAAGCGGCGCGCGGATCCTTTTAGACGGGGATGCGGGCACGCAAACCATCGATTACCTGAATGTGAAAGACAGCAACGCATCCGGCGGGCAAACCCTTGCCTGTGACGTGGTGTCCGAGGGATGTATAGGCGGAACCAACAACACCAACTGGCAGATCTATACCAACACCCTGAGCGGAACAGTCTACACGGACCAGGGCGTGACGGCTGCCAACTCGCCCACCGTTCGCCTGGCCATCAACGGAAGCCTGTTCGCAACAACGACAGCGGACAGCGGCGGCCATTACTCCTTCAGCAACGTGTCCATGACCGGCGGTTCCGTGCTGACGCTCTACACCACCGGCAGCGTGCCCGCGGTCACCGCCGTTGCGGGCGTGCAATCCGTGATGACGGACCTGGACCTGTACGGAAACACGCTCATCGTGCGGAGTGAGGATTCCGGCATGCCCATCACCAACGCCATGCTGCTCTCGGGAATGAGCGTTGGAGTGAACGACATCGCATCCATCTGCACCGTGACGGCAAACAACGACCTGATCGTGAACCCGGGCAAGACGTTGTATGTATGGTCCGGGAAATACTACACGCCGGGCGGCAACGTGATTGCGGGGTCACTCAAGAACCTGGGAACCATGGCCATGGGAACCTATGCCCTGCGCATCGCCAATTCCCTCACCACCAACGCCGGAACACTCACCACCTCCACCGGCGTCGTCCTGCGGCCGTTCACGTCCGCGGGAACGCTCACACTGGGCAGCAACACTCTCAACAAGGTGATCATGGGTTACGACATGGCCACGGGAAACGCGGGTCCCGTGGGATCCTGGAACTTCAATGAAGCCAGCGGCACCACGTGCTACGACGGATCCGGAAACGGCAACAACGCCACTCTGGTCAACAGCCCCACCCGCTCCGTGAACGTCGCGCCGGTGTTTTACGGTAACTCCGGCAGTTTGCTCTTCAGCAGCAGCGCCCAATACGCGAACGTCACATCGGCTTCCGCCCTTAACCCAGGGACTTCTAACTTTACTTTATCAATCTGGATAAAACCCACATCAATCCCCGCATCATCCAGTTACACCATCATCAGCAAGTATAACTACAGCGGCGGAGTTGTTCCGGACAAAGGCTATATTCTTTCATTGAACTCCGCAGGAAAAATCGTCGGATATATTGATAGCGACAACCCCGATATCGTCAGCACGTCCACAGTCAGCACGAGCCAATGGACACATGTGGTCCTCACGTACAACAACGCAAGCGCGACCGCCAAAATCTTCCTGAACGGCGTTCTGGACAAAACGCAGACGGGTCTGACGTCGCGCAATGCCACTTCCACAAGAGATCTTACCTTTGGTTATTCCGCCCTCACCGGCCTGAATTTTGCCGGTACGTTTGACGAAATTCGTCTCTACAACCGCGAGCTTTCGAATGCGGAAATCACTCTGATGGCAGCCGGATACAACCAGCCCGTCAACGGCACGTACACGTTGGGATCCGCACTCACCGCCTCCAGCAACGTCACCATCGGTTCCGGATCCACACTGGATGCTTCCTCCGGAAACTATAACCTCAGCGTGGGCGGCGACTGGCTCAATAAAGGAGGCTTCACCAAGCGCAGCGGCACGGTGACCTTCAACGGCAACGGCACGCAGACGCTCTCCGGCTCCACCGCCTTCCACAACCTGACGGTCAGCGCATCCACGGCCAGAACCGTCAATTTTGCGGCGGGGACGCGGCAGACGGTTTCCGGAAGCCTCACGCTCAACGGGGCAACAAGCAACCGCCTGAGCCTGCGCTCCACTGTGACCAGCACCCAGGCGTCGCTTCTCCTGGACGGCGATTCCGGCACGCAGAGCATCAGCGAACTGGACGTGAAGGACAGCAACGCTTCCGGCGGCCAAGCCCTGGTGTGCAACAGCTGCAGCAACACCGGCAACAATACCAACTGGATCTTCCCCATCACCGGCAAAGTGTATTCCGATGCAGGATCGCAAGCGGTGGGAGCGGGGCATACGGTTGCGGTTTCCGTGAACGGCGGCACTCCCACAACCGCAACCACGGATTCCTCCGGCAACTTCAGCCTCAGCAAGGTGATCAGCGCGGGGGACGTGGTTGCCGTCTACCTCACGGGCACCACAAACGAGGACGGCGCCATCGTGACCGTGTCCGACGGGAATGCCAGCGCCTACACCTACAACATCTACCAAGACCATCTCATTGTCCGGAACGAGAACGGCGGTTCGCTCACCAACGCCAACCTGGCCACCGCCGCATCGGTGGGCGACACGCAATTGGCGGAACTCTTTGGTGTCTCCGGAGGCGCACTCACCATGGGCACGGACAAGACGCTCCTGGTCCCCAGCGGACATACATTTGCGCCGGGAGGCACGGTGAATGCGGCAAACGTGACGGTGCAGGGTACCTTCACGATGGGCACCAATGCCGTGAACGTCGCACGCAGTTGGAACTCGACCAGCGGCACATTCACAGGAACCAACACGGTCACCTTTACCGGATCAGGAACCATTAGAAAGGGATCATCCAACTTTAGCACGCTCGTCTTTAATGCCCTGAACGGTAAGTGGACTCCGGTGAGTTCCCTTGCCACGACGGGCAACCTGACGGTGACCGCCGGTATGCTGAACCTGAGCGGATCCAGCCTGACGGTGGGCGGGACATTCCGGAACGATGACACGCTGCGGATGCACGGCGATGAAACGCTGACGACGGTCACCAATGACACCGCGCACGGCGGAACCGTGTGGTACGACGGCAAGAACAGCTACACGGGACTGAACGGGTTCACGAGCTTCGCCAACCTCACGCTGAGCGGCGCGGGGGTGTGGACGCTCAGCAGCAACATCGCGGCCACGGGCAACGTGACGCTTACCACGGGCACGCTGCTGCAGAAACAGAAAACGATCAGCGTTGGCGGAAACTGGACGGACACGGCAACCTTCACGTCATCGGGATCCATGGTCTTTACCGGTAACGGCAACATCACGGAACCCCGCGGCTTCAAATCCCTCACCGTCAACGCCGCCGGGGGCACTGTGGCGCTCCAGCAGGCCCTCACCGTCAGCGGCAGTATCGTCATCAGCGCGGGAACCCTGGATGTATCCGCCGCAAACCACAAACTCACGCTGAGCGGAAGCCTGACGAACAACGGAAGCTTCAACGCGCGCGCGGGCACGGTGGTGCTCAACGGAGGGAACCAGTCCATCGCCGGCAGCTCCAACACCACGTTCTACAACCTGACCAAAACAGTCACGTCCGCGGCAACCCTCACGCTGCCCACGGGGGCCACCACCACCACGCTTGGCGCAACCGTTCTGCAGGGCGCCCCGGGGCAGCTGCTCTCGCTGCGGTCCAGCACTCCGGGAACCAAGGCACCCTTCACCATAGGCGCGACGGGCAGGTCCATCAGCTACGTGGACGTGAAAGACCAGAACAATGCCGGAAGCACGGTGGTCTGCGACACGGTGTGCAGCAACAGCCTCAATAACACGGGCTGGTCGTTCCCCGTCAGCGTCAACGTGTACACGGACGCGGGAGTCACGCCCGCAGCCGACGGAACCACCGTGGCGTTTGGCCTCAACGGCGTGCTGCAGACAACGGCGGACACCGTTTCCGGGGCCGCGCGCTTCACGAGCGTGGAAGTGCTCCCCGGAGATATCCTGACATTCTGGATTTCCGGAGAATCCATCACGGGGGCGACGGTCGTCGTCTCCGACGCGCAGCAGCTGAGTATTCCGTTATACAAGAACACGCTGATTCTCCGCAGCGAGGGCGCAAGCAGCATCACCAATGCCAATATCGCGACGGCGACAGTCAGCGATGCCGATCTCTCGGCGGTCTACGGCGTCTCCGGCGGTGCGTTGACCATGGCAGCGGGCAACGAACTGAGAATCCCCTCGGGAAACACCTACGCCCCCGGCGGGACCGTGAACGCACGCGACCTCACGGTGGAGGGTACCTTCACGATGGGCACCAATGCCGTGAACGTCGCACGCAGTTGGAACTCGACCAGCGGCACATTCACAGGAACCAACACGGTCACCTTTACCGGATCAGGAACCATTAGAAAGGGATCATCCAACTTTAGCACGCTCGTCTTTAATGCCCTGAACGGTAAGTGGACTCCGGTGAGTTCCCTTGCCACGACGGGCAACCTGACGGTGACCGCCGGTATGCTGAACCTGAGCGGATCCAGCCTGACGGTGGGCGGGACATTCCGGAACGATGACACGCTGCGGATGCACGGCGATGAAACGCTGACGACGGTCACCAATGACACCGCGCACGGCGGAACCGTGTGGTACGACGGCAAGAACAGCTACACGGGACTGAACGGGTTCACGAGCTTCGCCAACCTCACGCTGAGCGGCGCGGGGGTGTGGACGCTCAATAACGCCATCACCGTGGGCGGGAACCACACCCTCACCAAAGGGACGCTCAACCAGAACGGGCAATCCATAACCGTGGGCGGCGACTGGACGGACACCGCCACATTCATCGGCAACGGAACCACAACGTTCACCAACACCGCATCCATCACGGAGCCGGGGCATTTCGGCTCACTCACCGTCAACGCCCCCTCCAAAACCGTGACGCTCTCCGCCCCCCTCAACGTCTCGGGGAGCCTGATCCTCCGCAACGGAACGCTGGATGTGGGAAGCAACAAAACCATCTCCCTGGACGGCGTGTGGGAAAAGGAATCCGGAGGAAGTTTCACCCAGGGCGCGGGCACCGTGCGGCTCACGGGCGTGAACCAGACCCTCTCCGGCTCCACCACCTTCTACAACCTCAGCAAGCGCACATCCGTACCGGCAACCCTCACGTTCAATGCCGGCACCACGCAGACCGTCCAGGGAACCTGGACCATGCGCGGGGCGGCGGGGAACCTGCTGGCACTGCAAAGCTCCACCGCAGGGCAGCAGTGGAACATCAATCCCAGCGCGTATGACCTGCAGTACTTCTCGGTGCAAGACAGCAACAATACCTCCGGCACCACCATCCTTGCCGCCAATGACGCCACCAGCGCGGGGAACAACACGGACTGGGCGTTCCCAATGGTAGTACATACCCTGGCCCAGGACGGCACGCCGCTGGGCAGCGGCATTACGGTATCCGCGTTTGTGGACACCAACCCCGTGGTCACATCCACCACCAACGGTTCGGGCATAGCCACATTCAACGACGGAACCCCGTCGCACCTGGTGAACGGCCTCAATGACGGCGCCCGCCTGACGCTGTATTTCCACACCGGATCGTCCACGGGAACGCTCATCACCGTCACCAACGGCACCACGCTGGACTTTGACGTGTATGCGGACACGCTGTCCGTGGGCAGCCAGGGCACCAACCCCGTCACCAATGCCACCATCCAGGCAGCCTCCGGAGCGCTGCACACGGCCGGACTGAGCCTGCTGTACAGCAAGAGCGGCTCCGCGCTGCGCATGGGCACGGGCGTGACGCTGCGCGCGTTCAACGGCACATACTCCCCGGGAAGCAGGGTGTATGCCAGCACCGTCAGAGTGGCCGGTACCCTGGAGATGGATACCAACGACGTCTACGTCTCCCAGGACTGGGACGCCACGGGCGGCTCCTTCAGCGGAAACAACACCACGTACTTCACCGCAACGTCGGACGCCTACATCACCAGCAATAACAATGAGACCGTCCATGACAACTACTTCCACAACGTGACGTTCATCGTGAGCGACGGATCGGCGTCGCACTGGACCACCACGGACCTGTTCCAGTTCACGGGCGTGCAGACGGTGGTAAACCCCTACGGATCCACCGACCTCTTCCCGCCCATCATCAGCAACCTGTCGGTCAGCAACATCACGTCCACCACCGCGCGCGTCCTGTGGAGAACGGCGGAAGCGTCCACGGAGGCCGTGCGTTACGGCACCGTCAGCGGAAGCCTGGGCCTGACGGAATCCGGCATCGCGGGCGACTACAACATGACCCACGTCATCACGCTCACAGGACTCTCCCCGGGCACCACGTACTACTATAAAGCCGTCTCCACGGACAGCGGCAACAACGAGGGCACCAGCGCCGAACAGTCCTTCACCACCGCCCCGGCGGACACCGCCGCACCCGTCATCACGCACACCGCCACGGGCTCCCTTACCAGCACCAGCGTCCGCGTGATCTGGGACACCAATGAAACCGCCACCGGCGCCGTCCTGTACGGCACAAACAGCCTGAACCTGAACCTGTCGGCAAGGGACACGGGCTACAACATGCACCATGACGTGAGCATAGAGAGCCTCACGCCGGATACCGTCTATTACTTCAAGGTGTACTCCACGGACGCCTCCGGAAACCAGGGCAACGGAACCCTGTTGTCCTTCAGGACGCTCCCGGTGGACACCACGCCCCCCGTCATCAGCGATCCCGCAACGGAATCCCTGGCCAGCACCAGCGTGCGCGTCACCTGGACGACCAACGAGTCCGCGACGGGCGCGGTGCTGTACGGCACGGATTCCGGGGACCTCTCGCAGGTGCAGCGCGGGACGGGATACAACATGTCCCACAGCATCCTCCTGAGCGGACTGACTCCGGGAACGGTGTATTACTGGAAGGCAGCCGCTTCGGACGCGACGGGTAATGAAACGATCGGCGACCTGCAGTCCTTCACCACCCCCGCACTGGACACCACGCCCCCCGTCATCAGCGACACGGCCACGGGATCGCTCACCAGCACGGGCGTGCAGGTCAGCTGGAACACTGATGAGACCGCCACGGGCGCGGTGCTGTACGGCACGGATTCCGGGGACCTGTCCAACAGGGCGGCATTGACCACGTTTGACATGCACCACGCCGTAAGCCTGAGCGGCCTGGAACCGGGCACGGCGTACTACTTCAAGGTGCAGTCCACGGACACCTCGGGAAACTCAAGCGAGGACTCCGTGAAATCCTTCACGACCATCAGCGTGGACACCACGCCCCCCGTCATCAGCGACACGGCCACGGGATCGCTCACCACCACGAGCGTGACGGTCCGCTGGCGCACAAACGAGATCACCACGGAGCTGGTCAACTACGGAACCGCAAGCGACAACCTGGAATTCTCGGCCAGTACGGGCACCAACAACATGCGCCACTTTGTGGACCTGGAAGGGCTCTCTCCCGGCACGACGTACTATTTTGAACCCGTCTCCACGGACACGGCGGGTAACACCACGCACGGCGATGTCCTGTCCTTCACGACACCTTCCCCGGATACCACGGGTCCCGTGGTATCTGATCTGAGCGCCGCCTTGCTCACGGACAGCGAGGCTGTGGTCACATGGAATACCGATGAAGCCGCGCAAATGCGCATCGATTACGGCACGGACAGCGGGGCCCTGGTCAACAGTGCGAGCAATGACTCCTTCAACGTGAGCCACTACACCGTGCTCAGCAGCCTTTCTGCGGAGGTCCCCTACTATTACCAAATCACCACCGTGGACGCGGAGGGAAACAGCACCGTGGAATCCATACATTCCTTCAACACCATCGGCCGGCTCTACACGCAGAGCCAGGTGGATGAGGAGGTCGCTGCAGCCGTGGCCAGCGTGACCGCGGGAGGCGGCTCCATCTTCCGCTGGAGGGACCTGCAACCGCCCAAACTGAGCGGCTTCACCGTGGACGCGCAGGAGACATCCGCCGTCATCGGCTGGACAACGGATGAGCCCTCCACGTCCCTGGTGGAATCCGGCAGGGACTCCGCGCACGAGCGCGGCACGTTTGACACGTCGTCGCTCACGGGAAGCCTGGTGCACGCCGTGACGCTCACGCACCTCTCCCCCGCCACCACGTACAAGTACGTGGCCATCTCGTACGATGCCGCCGGCAACGCGGGCATTGCGGAGGAACAGAGCTTCACCACCCTGGGCACCCCGCCCGGCTCCAGCAGCTCCAGCCAGGCTTCGTCACTGAGCTCGGAAGCGTCCAGCGCAAGTACCAGCTCCTCCAGCAGTTCGCTGCACCCGGCAGCCCCGGAGGAAAACACCGTCTCCGCATTTGACCAGGCCATCGCCAAAGCCGTTTCCATCGCGGAATCCCTGGGCGACGCGCTGTCCGGCGATCAGTACCGCGCCACGCTCCAGGGCGGGGTCTTCGCGCTCCAGAAACTGGCCCGCACCACGCTGGCCCCCGTCTACAGCAGCGAACCCAAGGTGGAATTCCTGCCGGACGCCGTGAAGATCACCTGGACGACGGACGTGCAGGGAAGCTCGCTGGTCTCATACGCGCCGGAAAAGAGCTACGCCAAAGACGCATACCTGCAGACATCCGGCCAGCCGCAGGACGACGTCAACGAACACGCCGTGCTGCTCTTTGGCCTCACGCCCGGCACGCGGTACCACTATCAGGCGCGCACGGTGACGGCCGTTGGCACGGAGAGCGTCTCGCCCGATCTCACCTTCACCACGCCGCAGTCCGCCGTGGAAATCCTCACGTACAAGACGGAGATCCTGGGCCCGGACAGCGCCCGCTTCACGTGGACCACCAGCGCCCCCACCACATCCGCAGCCACGGCCATCCCCTACCTGGACGGCATCCGCGCGCCGGAACAGGCCATCACGGAACAGACGGCGGGATTCGGCACGGAACACTCCATCACCCTGAACGGTTTTGACTCCACCACCTACTACGAAGTGGAACTGTGGGGCACCACCTCCGCGGACCTCACGGTCAGCAAGGTCATCAGCCGCTTCGTCACCGCCAAGGACGGCATCCCGCTGGAGATCACCGGCATCCAGACCAACTCCGCGTTGCTCCCCGGCAAAGACAGCCGCGTGCAGGCCGTGATCACCTGGGTCACCAACATCAGCGCAAGCAGCCGCGTCTCGTTCCAGAAGGGCATCGCCGCCAATCCGGACGAACCCCTCCAGCAGGTGGCCCAGGAACCGGCAGGATACGGGCGCAAGCACGTGGTGGTCCTGCCCAGCCTTGAACCCGGCAGCATCTACAGCTTCCGCGTGGAAAGCACGGACACCACCGGACACTCCGTGGTCTCCCGCACCTACACCATGCTGACCCCGCGCGAGAAGGAAAGCGTGTTCCATGTCATCATCAACCAGATCGAGAGCATCTTCGGCTGGGTGAACCAGCTCCGCACCTGATCCCCCTTTCGCCCCATGGACCAGAAACCCATCATCACCGCCAAACACCTCTCCGTCACGTACTTCGCGGGACGGAGCAACGAGGTCCGCGCCCTGCGCGACATCAATCTGGAGATTTTCCCGGGCGAATACATCATCTTCTTCGGACCGTCCGGATGCGGGAAATCCACACTCCTCTACTCCATCGCCGGCCTTGAGCACAACATCCAGGGGGACATACTGGTGAGCGGACTCAACCTCAAGCAGCTCTCGGAACACCGGATGACCGAGGAACAGGCGGTGGACGGCTACAACCTCCGCCAGATGACCCAGCGCCAGTTTGAGGAGTACTACCAGCACGCCATCGGCATGATCTTCCAGGCGTTCTACCTGATCCCCTCGCTCTCCGTGGTGGAGAACGTGGCGGTGCCGCAGATGGCCATAAAGGAGAACAAGCGCGTGCGCAGGGAGCGCGCCCTGACCCTCCTCAAGCGTTTTGGACTGGAATCACAGGCCTTCAAGCTGCCGACGGATCTGTCCGGAGGACAGCAGCAGCGCGTGGCCATCAGCCGTGCGCTCATCAATGACGCATCCATCATCGTTGCCGACGAGCCGGTGGGCAACCTGGACTCCACGTCCTCCGCGGAAGTGATGAAGGTGCTGCGCGAGCTGAACGACAAGCAGAAGAAAACCGTGATCCTAGTGACCCATGACCCCTCGCACCTGCACCACGCCCACCGCATCTTCTATCTGCGCGACGGCGTGATCACCGGAACCAAGGTGAACACGGAGGAGGAGCGCAAGGAATCCCTTGTGGAGGCCGCGTCCCGCGCCATGTCCTCGTCGCTTTCGCACTGGGCCAAGACGCTGCCGGCCAATACGCCCGAGGCCCGCGACCACGAACTGATCAAGCGGCAGGCGGAGCAGGTGATTGCCGAGGTTTTCAACGGCATGACCATCGACGAGATGCACGAGCTCTTCGACCGCGTGGAAAGCCTCATCACCCACTCGCAGCACGACGTGCAGCCGCTCATCGGCTTCCTGCACCACTCGGCCAAGGACGGCGGCATCGGCATGAACATCCTCAAGGCGCAGAAAATCGCGGAGGACATTCAGAAGGTGACCACGGAGATGTGGAACCTGCGTGCGCGCGTGCACGCCGCCTCCGCGGGCATGACCATGCCGGACGGACGCGAGATTTCGGACGTGCGCAAGACCCTGCTGGACTCCCTCAATATCTCCCTCCCCTCCGAGCAGGCCGTGCTGGTCCTGGACAAGGCCATCGCCGACCATCTCACGGGCAGGCTGGACCGCATGGGCGTGCAGCGCATCCTGGACCAGTCGGAAAAGGAGGGCGGCGCCGGTCTGGACGCGCGCGTGGCCCGCAAGATCGCCCGCAGGCTTGAACTCTTCGTCATCCCGCCCAAGAACCAGAACACCGTTCCCCCCGCCTCTCCCCCCACCCCATGAGAACCGTCGATATCCTCCTGCTCTCCACACGCATGTTCAAGACGCGGCCCATGCGCACGTTCCTCACCATCCTGGGCGTGAGCATCGGCATAGGCACGGTGCTGTTCCTGGTGGGATTCGGTTACGGTTTCCAGCAGCTGATCTTGAGCCGCATCGCCTCCGCCGACGAGCTGCTCACGCTGGATGTCTCCCCCAGTCCCGCGGATGCGGTGCATCTCACGGACGACAAAGTCTCGGCCATCCAGAACCTGCAGCAGGTCTCCGCGGTGGGGCGGCTCAAGAACTACAACGCGCAGCTGACGGTGGGCACGCTCACCAGCAGCATCCAGGTGCAGGCGGTGGACGAGGCGTTCCTGCGCCTGCAGAGATCCCGCATCAAAAACGGCGGCGCGCAGGCGGATCAGGAACGTTCCGCCCTGTTCTCCACCGCCGCGGTGCAGCTCTTTAACCTCACGCCGGAGACGGCGCTGGGCAAAACCGTGAGCGTCACGCTGGTGATGCCGGGGGAGAGCGCAAAGGACGCGCCCAAGGTCATCCCCGTGGAAGGCTCCTACACCATCGCCGGCATCGTGGATGACGAGAACACCAGTTTCGTCTTTCTGCCGCTCAAAAGCATCCCCACGCCCGTGACGGACGTGGACCAGCTGAAAGTGCTGGTGAAAAGCGCCGATGACCTGGAGCCCGCGCGCGAGGCGCTCATCGGACAGGGGCTGCTGGTGGCCGCCATTTCCGACGTCATCGAGCAGGCCAACAAGATCTTCGAGATCGTGCAGATCGTGCTGGCGCTCTTTGGATTGGTGGCGCTGGGCGTGTCGGCCATCGGCATGTTCAACACCATGACCATCACGCTCCTGGAGCGCACCTCGGAAATCGGCATCATGCGCTCCATAGGCGTCCGCAGAAGCGACATCAAGAAGCTCTTCCTCGTGGAATCGATGGTGATGGGGTTTCTGGGCGGCGTGGGCGGCATCATCATCGGCATGGGGCTGGGGTTTTTGGCCAATGCGGGCATCAACGTTCTGGCTCGGCACTTTGGAGGGACCTCGCTGACGCTCTTTGCGTTCCCCCTCTGGTTCGTGGTCTTCATCCTGATCTTCTCCGGATGCGTGGGCGTGGTGACGGGGCTGTATCCCTCCCACCGCGCATCGCACCTGAACCCGCTGGAAGCGCTGCGGTACAAGTAAAGGGAATATGGAATGCACCGGATGTCCATGTATTCGATATCCCTATTCCCCGTTCGCTGCCGCTATACTTCCCTCCATGATCACGCTGAAGAATATTACGAAGGATTACGGACACGGCCCGGTATTGCAGGATGTCTCGTGCACCATCAATCCCAAGGAGTTCGCCTGCATCGTGGGGCCCAGCGGCGCGGGCAAATCCACGCTGCTCAGCATCATCATCGGGGCGGAGGATCCCACGTCCGGGACGCTGAGTATCGACGGCATGGACGTGCGCGGCATTCCGGAACAGGCGCTGCGCATTTTCCGCAGGAAGATCGGCATCGTCTACCAGGACGGCAAGCTGATCCGCAACCGCACGGTGTATGAGAACATCGCCTTCCCGCTGGAAGTGTGCGGAGCGGACGACGATCTCATCGACCAGCGCGTGGGGCACATTCTGGATGCGCTCAAGCTGCGTGACCGCATGGACGCCCTTCCGCAGGAACTCTCCGGCGGGGAGAAGGCCCGGGTCGCCATCGGCCGCGCCATCGCCCACCAGCCGGTGATCCTGCTGGCGGACGAGCCCACGCAGAACCTGGACCCCGCGCAGGCGGCCGAGGTGCTGCAGATCTTCTTCAACATCAACAAGGCGGGCACCACCGTGCTCATGGCCACGCATGACCCCACCGCCGCGGAGAACGCCCCATGCCGCGTGCTCAGATTGGAGAAAGGCGTGCTGGTGACGGATACGGGCGCCAAGAAGCTGCGGACGGACACGCCCCCCAAGCCCGCGGAGCAGACGGAAAAGGTGAGGATCGCCGCGCAGTGATGCGCTCTTCCGGCCTCCTGCGCTATACTCCGCCCATGCCCACCAGGAAAAAACCCGTCTCCTACGCCGATGCCGGCGTGGATATCGCCGCCAAGGAGGAGATGCTCTCGGACGTGGAGAAGACCATCGATACCGGCGACAAGCGCGTGCTCTCCACGCTGGATTCCTTCGCGACCCTCTTTGACGGGAAATTCCCGGGCTACGAGCACCCCGTCCTGGTCCTCAAGACCGAGGAGCCGGGCAGCAAGCAGCTGATCGCCTTCCGGCACGACAGGATCGAATCCGTCTGCGAGGACATGATCAACCACCTCATCAACGACATCGCGGTGATGGGGGCCGCTCCCCTCTCCGTCCAGGACGCCGTGATCTGCGGCAAGATGGACAAGACGGTGGTGAAGCGCATCGTCAAAGCGTGCGCCGCGGCCTGCAAGGCGCAGGACTGCGTGCTGACGGGAGGCGAAACATCGGAACAGCCGGGGGTGATCCCGGACGGCACGTACATCTTGAGCTCCAGCGTGGTGGGTGTGGTGGACAAAAAGAGCATCATCGACGGTTCGGCCATTGGGAGCGGCGACGTGGTGCTGGCCGTGGCCAGCAACGGCCTGCATACCAACGGGTATTCCCTGGTGCGGCGGCTGATGCAGGAGGATCCGTCCCTGGAACAATCGCCGGTGGACGGCGCCACCTTTTTGGAGGCGATCCTCAAACCCCACGTCTGCTACTTCCAGGCAGCCAAGGGCCTGTTCAAAAACCCCGCGCTGCACGGCATGGCGCACATCACGGGAAGCGGCATTGAGGGGAATTTGTCGCGCGTGCTCCGCAAGAACATCGACGCGCACATCGACTGCGAGAAGATCCGCATCCTGCCGGTATTCAAGACCATCCGCGCCGCGGCGGCGCTGGGCGACGCGGAGATGCTCAAGACATACAACTGCGGAGTGGGCCTGACGGTGGTGGCCAGCGCGGCGGAAGCGGCGTCCATCGCAGAGCATTTTCAGAAGCAGGGGCACCACTGCTACCCCATCGGCCAGATCGTGAAGGGAAGCGGAAAAGTGGTGTATCAGGGCTCGCTGGATTGGAAGTGAGTTTTTGGCTTGGGAAAGGGCTTGCCGTGTTTTCCCGTTCGGCGACGTTGCCGGGGCGGAACCCGCACCTTTAGAGTGCAGGGTTAATGCGGAAACATCCGGACGCATGGCCATCACCACGGCAGGAGGCGCGCGAGAGCGGGTCACGCGTTCGCACTGTCCTGGAACTCATCCGCCGCGCCACGCGCGTGGTGACCGCGCGTCCGGGAAATGCGGACAATCCCCTGCGCGAGGTTCTCGAGACGTGCATAGACGCCACGGACGCCGCAATCGCATGGGAGACGGAGGCCATCCGCATCGCGCTTCTGCCGGTCACCGCGCCCCTCGCCTGGGCGGACAGCCGTCTGCCCGCGCGCATTGCGGGCATGCACAAGAGAGTGTTCCAGACGCTGGCGGGGTGCGCCGTCGTCCTTGCCGAATTCATCCGCGCCAACGTCCCCGTGGAACAGCCGCAGGCGCTGGCCCCGCACCTCACGTACAACCGCAGCCAGGGGGAAACCCAGCCGTCGCCGGGGCACGAGCCCGCGGAGGCGCTCGTCCACGTGGCATCGGTGGAATCCCTGTGCGAGCACCTGCAGCGCGTCTGCAGGTTCCGCATCCCCAACCCCCCGCGCTTCGTGATGAGCTACAAGATGTCGCCGGAGGAAATGCACGCCGTGGGCGAGGCGTGCTGCAACGGGTTCGGCAACACCCAGAGCGAGTGCCTGGCGTACCACGGGATGAAGAGCTACACCGTCTCCCTCTGGCCGGAAAACATCCTGCAGCGGGCCACCAGGGACTGGCACCAGTTCACGGTGGTGAGCGTGGTGGCGGGCAAGCGCTACGTGGTCATCGATTCCGCGCACGCCTTTGTGCACGACGGGACGCTGGACTCGCTCATCCGCGAGCGCTACAGGGGCATGCGCATCCTGGACGTGCAGGAATGGCGGCGGCTGAGGGATCACCCCTTCGCCAAATTCGGCGGGCATCTGCTCTACGGCGGAGTGGACGAGGAGGCCATGGAGTCGTACCCCCGCCTGCTCCCGCCAAACCAGAAGGCCGATCCCCTGCCGCGGAACACGCCGGGAAAGGACGGGCACGGCACCCTGTCGGATACCATTTTTTCCGCTTTGAGAAGCCAATAAAAGAGGACTAGGATATTTTGCGTTTGCGGACGGGACGGACGGGGCGGATACTCCGCGCAGACATGCACAGAAGTCAGCTCCTCCTCGGCCTCGCGCTCCTTACGCTTACGGCGGAAGGCAGGCTGTGCTGAGTGAGAATTAGGAATTGAATGCAAGCCTCCCTTCCCCGCCGGAGGTTTTTTTGTCTCCATTCCCGCCACCCCATGTCTTCACCGGAAACCTTCAACAAGCCCTCCAGCATCCCCTGGCCTGCACGCTTTGATGCAGCGGACAAGGACTGGATCAGCGACGGCCAGCGCAGCGCCGGCATTCCGCGCAACCAGATGTGGAATACCGGAGCCGTTGTGCACGTCATGTCCCAGGCACACCAGCGGCAACTGTCGGAATTTCTGGAATCGTAATTTTCCCCTTTTTTTTATGAAGGACACTTTCGAATCACGGACAGAAATGCTTCTCCACCAACTGCCACCCCATCATCCGCAGGTACGGCATTCCCTCATCACGGACTGGACCGGTCCCGATTACTCGCCGGCTCTCCACGAATTCCTCTTCCTTGTCCGCACGCATCCCAACGTCTATCCGGAGCTCGCAAAGGAGAGAAGGGATCTGATACGCGAATGCTTGGCCAATGAAGCCCGGAAATAGCAGAAGCCCCTTGCCAAGCGAAGAATCGTCCCTAGACTACCGCCAACCCTTTTTATGCGCATTGTCGAGCAAGTGAACATCACCGTGCCCAACGCCCCCAGCTCCCTGGCGAAAGTGGGCGATAAATTGCGTGCCGCGGAGGTGAACATTGACGCCATCACGTGCACGGAAGGCACCACCAACACCGTCATCCACATGATCGTGAGCGATGCGGAGACCGCCAAGCTGGTCCTCAAGGATCTGGGCACCGTCACCGCGCGGGAGGTGCTGGAACTGCAGCTCAAAAACAAGCCCGGCGCCATCGCCCAGGTGGGCCGCGCCTGCGCCGCCATGGGCATCAACATCCGCAACATCTACGCCACCACCTGCGGCCGGGAGGCGATGGTCTACGTCTCCGTGGAAGACGTGGGCACGGCCATGGAGCTCCTCAAAAAATGGGAGAAGAGCGCGGGCAAAATCGACCAGTGAGCGAATTTATTTCTCGAATCCGTGGTTGTAGGCGAAGGTGATTGTCTCTTCTTTGCGGAAACGCTCCAACACGCGGTGCGTCACGCTGCTCACCACCGTGCGCAGCTGTCCTATGGGCACCAAAAAGCGCAGGGTGAAGCGCACGCCCTCATTGGTGAAATCCATGAACACGCGGGAGGCGGGCAGCTCGCGTGAGACGAAGAACCTGCTGGTGCGGCGGGCCGCCTGACGGCGTGCCGATTCCACAAACGCGCCCACTTCCTCCTCCAGCACCTCGCGGAGGATGCCTTCCGCCAGGGCGGTGTCGCTTCCAAACGTGACGGTCACGTGCACCTCGGCTTCCATGAAATCCGAGAGGTTGTGGAAATTGAGCACGGGCCGGTCCAGGATGAGGGAATTGGGCAGATAGAGCGTCTGACCGATGCGCGAGGGGTCGCGGGCCTCCGTGTTGTGGACTTCCGCGATGACGGTCCTGAGCAGCGTGATGTCCATGACGTCGCCCGTGTACGGTCCCACGGAGATCCTGTGCCCCACGGCATAGAGCCGCTTCTGGATGATGATCAGCCACCCCACAATGTCCTTGATGACCGTCTGCAGCGCCACGGCCACTGCCGCGCCCACGATGGCAAAGGAGGTGATGACGCCGGGAAACTGCGCCGCAATGCGGGTCAGCACCCACACGATGAGCAGCGCGTAAATGAACCCCGTGAAAATCTTGGTGGCGAAATACCGCCGGTTGCTCTCCTGGATGCGGGAGAGGAGGATTTTGCGCACCCAGCGCTCCAGGATGACGATGACGGCGATGACCGCCAAAAAGAGCATTAGCCAGAACACCTGGTTGGCCGTCGCCATCCGCTCCTGGCTCTCCAGGCGGTCCAGGCGGTCTTTCTGCACCGTGAGCACCTGGTCTATGGCCGCTATCCGCTCCTGCAGAACGGCATGGCGCGCCAGCACGTCCGCGTGGGCGGTCCGCTGCTCGGCGTCATGGGGGTCCGCCCCCTGCTCAATGGACGCCTCCTCATCCACGGCCAGGTCACGGTCCACGCTGGCCTCCGCGCGACGGTCCTGGAGCGTCTGCACCAGCGTGCGCTGTTTCTGCACGGCGGCCCCGGCGGATGTGTCGCTGTCGTTGGTGGCGGATTCCACCACGGTCTGCAGATCCTGCGATTCCAGGTTGCGCACGCGCGCACGCTCCGTGCGGATGCGCCCTTCCAGATACGCACTGGGCGTTTTGACCTGCAGCGTCTGCAGGTACAGCTGCTTCAGCGTGGCTTCAGACTGCTCCAGCGGAGCCGCAGCCAGGGCTCCGGCCGTGCAGGCGGTAAAGAGCAGGGTGCCGATGCTCAAGCGACGCAAAAGGCTCACGGAGCCAGTACTATAGCGAAAAACACGCAGTGCCGCACCCCCATGCTACACTTCCTCAATGACCAACGATCACGAGCGCTTCCCCTCGCGCTGGGATTATCTGACCGTTTTGGCCGGAATCTGGTTTTTGTGCGGCGTCTATCTGGACGGCTGGGCACACAACCACATCCCCGATCTGGAGACGTTCTTTACGCCCTGGCATGCCGTGCTCTATTCCGGCTACGCCGCATCCGCAGCCGTGCTGCTGCTGTGGACAGGGAACAGGAAAAAAACGGCAGCCTCCTGGATGGACGCCGTTCCGGACGGCCACGGATTGACCTTCATGGGAGCGGCTGTATTTCTTGGAGGAGGAGTGGGCGATCTGCTGTGGCATGAGATCTTTGGCATTGAAGCCGATATAGAGGCGCTCTTGAGCCCCACGCATCTGCTGCTTGCGGTGGGCGCGGCGCTCATGGCAGGCGGCGGCGCGCGTAGGGTATGGCGCATGATGGAGGCCAGAAACGCGCTGCGCGGGGACCAGGGAGTGGTGCTGGTGGCCTCGCTGACACTCACCCTCATGACCATCCTGTTCATAACGCAGTTCGCGCACTACACGGATCCCGATTACACCGGTCTCCGCCCCGGGGATCCACAGCTGCAGTTCTACGCGCAGGCCGTCCCGCTCATGGGCAGCATTCTTTTCTCCGCGCTGCTTGCGGGCATCGTGTCCGTGGCGCTGCGCCGCAGCCGTCTCCCGCTGGGCGCGCTGACGGTCATGCTCACCGCGAGCATCGCGGGACTGGCGGTCATGCGCAGCGGGCACGAGCTGATTCCCGCGGCGTTTTTTGCCGGGCTCATCGGCGACGGCTTGCTGCACACCGGCACGCACACCGGGCGCCTGCGCGCCTACATGCGGATCGTGTGCACGCTGGTACCCACCGTCTACGCGCTGTTCATGGTCCTGATCCTCAAACAGACCGAGGGCGTCTGGCTCTCCGTGCACATGTGGACGGGCATTGTGGTGCTCTCCGGCATTACCGGATACCTGGTGAGCATCGTGGCCTGGCCCACCCCTCTGCGCAGGCTGGAGGAAGGGGAAAATACTGTATAAAAAATGTGTTCATAAAAGAGAGCGAACGAATATTTCCCGTTGGATGTTTTTTTAACTTTAGCGCTAACACAAGCCGTTTTGAGTAATATTGACTTTTAGTAATTTTTGTTTTATGTTACAACATAGTCTTTGCTCCTTGAAAGCACCGCTTCGCCACAAGCCAGTGAAAGCTATGAGCTATAAGCGAACAGCGATGAGCAAGGTCATGTCACTACTCATCGCTCACAGCTGATTGCTGATCGCTTCCTACTGGGCTGTGGCGAAATCCTCACCGATTTTTCTATAGCGCTAACCAAACCCAAAACCCGGTGGAAAAGTTGTGATAAATAAAAGGAAAAATCACACACTTTTCTACCAATTTCAGAGGAGGCGCTTCCATGCGCATGTCCACCCTGTCCATCGTCATCGCCGTCGTTCTGACCGGCACCCAGCAAACCCAGGCCCAGGCGCCGAAACCGGAACCCATCCCCGTCGCCATCAAGGAGACGATTCGCCTGAAAACGAATCTCAAGCTCCTCGATGAAAGCGGTTTGGCTACCGGCACCAAGTTCGGCGACGACCTGAAAGACATCTCCGGCTGCTACGTCATCAAGGATGAAACGCGCGTTCCCCTCTCGGTGTCCAGTTTCCTGAAGGACACCAAGTTGGATAAGTGCGTTTACTTCCCTGAGGGCGTCGTGCTGGTGGCCGGCACCGAAATCGCCGCCGGCAGCTGCATCGTCATCGACAAAAACGAAAAACTCCCCCGACCTCTCGTCAACTACGGTCTCACCAAGATCGAAGAAGGCGATTACAAGAAGTTGGACAAGGAGGATTTCGCCCAAGATGCCATCATGCAGAAGGAAAAGGCCAAGAAGGACGCGACGATCGCCTACAACGCCAACGCCAAAGCCGACGCCGCCCTCGCTGCCGTCAAGAAGCTTGAGGTCGACGTTGAAGACCTCATGAGCTTCAAGAAGAGGGCAACCAAGGTCATCAACGACCTGAGTGAGCGCGTGGCCGACTCGGACGAAAAGGTTGCGCAGGCGCAAAAAACGGCCAACGAGGCCAAGGATTTGGCGGGTGCTGTGGACAGGAATCTGTCCGCGGCCATGAAAGATTTCGCGGCGGCCCAAAAGGCCCTCGCGGAGACGCAGAAGGTGGCCCCCCCGGCCACCCTGCCGCCGGCGCCCACGACGCAGTTGTACGCGTTCCCCGCCGGTACGCCGGCGGAAACGACCCACGGGGGCGAGACCTACGTCCGCCAGCCCTGTGGCAACTATAAAAAAAAGGTGTAATCACCACAGCACCCCCGATGATTTCGGTCATCGGGGAAACCCCCTCTCTCACCAGAGGGGGTTGTTGTATGTGCTTTTGCCGCAGAAAGGCTTTTTCGTCGTATTCCCTAAAATATATAATTATGGTATAATACCTATAACACGCACATGACACACCAGGAGTTCATCGCTTTCCTCGGGAAGCTGACGGCCTTGCCGCAAAACGAACGCACGCAGTTTGCGCAGCTGAGCATTGAGCTGCCTGTGCATGAGCGCAGCAGGATTGCGGACCATCTGATCCGCATCAACGGGGAGATGAACGGCAATGAACAGGCGTTCGCCGACCAGAAAAAGAAGATCGAGAGCGAAATGGACGCCATGGCGCAAAAGGACATCCCTGATTTTCTCCGCTTTGCCGCACAACCATGAACATGTACTACCCCAACGCCGGCTACAGTTCCCCGGAGCCCGTTGACCGCAACGAGGTGGACCGCAACGCCGCACAGGACATGGACCAGCTGGATGTCCGCTTTGGACAGACGCTCAAGACGCTGCAGGAGCAGCGCGGGCAGATGCTGGGTGCGGACCGCATGCAGAGCATTGAGCGCCAGCGCCTGATGCTCCGGAGCCGCGTGGAGAACATGCAAAAGCAGTACTTCCGCTCCCGTCAGGAATACCAGCAGAACCGCGCCTCGCTCCTGGGACAGCTGCAGCAGCTGCGGCACTACGCGCAGTACCAGATAGAGCAGCAGCACGAGATGGAGCGCGGTTCCGCAGGCCCCCTGGAAGTCCGCAAGGACGAGCAGGGCGGCAGCACCCGCATCTGGATCCCGGCCAAACGCCAGGACAAACTGGAGTATGCGTACATCTACAAGACCCCCACGGTCACGGGCAAACTCTCCCGCGCGTCGGAAGTGAATCCCAACGTGGTGAGCGTCTCGTCCGACGGCTTCCGCATAGACCGCCAGACGGTGGACGGGCAGCACTACCTCGCCTTCACCGTCCGCCCGGATTTTGAGGGTACGTTCACGTTTGCGGTGAACGGCAAAACCGCCACGGTGGATGTGGCCGGGCACGGGGAATCACGGCAAGTTCGTGACAAGCTGCGCAGCGCCCCCGTTCCCACCCCCCCCCCCCCACCCGCCCCGGCACCCCCCCCCGGACCCACCCCAACCCCCCCACCCACCCCCCTAGCCGGACCCCGCGCA
>CAYMAT010000005.1:385-2207 GCA_964388495.1 uncultured Candidatus Peribacteria bacterium | reverse complement strand
GCACCCGCTCCCTCACCGTCACCCACCCCGGTACCCTCGCCTTCCCCCGCTCCCACGCCCGTTCCGGTCCCCGTGGAAACAGGAAGCCCCGCACCGGAAGCCTACAACGCCACAAACTACGCAGTTTCCGCATACCGCGAGGAGCTGATGAAGATCGGCACGCAGCTGCAGGCGCTGATAGAGCAGCGGCAAAAACTGACGGCTGCCCCAGACATGATCGCGCAATTGAACCAGCTGAACACCCAGATCACCTCGCTGCAGAACCGCATCACCGCCATCAACCAAACGCTCCAGCGCATCAACGCCATAAGCGACCCGCGCGTGCGCAACATCTATTGCCACCTGCTCACCCAGCCGCTCAACACCTGGAACCTTGCGGTACACGTTCCGGGCGGTGTGGCCGGAGCGGAGTACTGTCTTTCCAGCACGGGGGACTTGTTTGCACAGAGGCACGACGACCCCACAAACCGCAACCGCGTCACAACGCTTCGGGTCTACCAGAACAACAGCTGGAAAGACTACCTACCGCAGGCGGGCCAACCGCTCTAAGGACTTACTTCTGGAAGACGAGCTTGACGTCCACGGGGTCCGTGTCGCTCAGCAGTTTGTCCCCGTAGGAATCGTTTCCGATGCCAAAATCCTTGCGCGGGAAGTCAAAATGCGCGACAATGCCGTCGTCGCTGATGGTGGCGGGGAAGCTCACTTCTTTGACCGTCTGCTTCACCGTCAGGTAACCCTTGAGCGTGTACGCGTTGCCGGAAAGCGGCGTGATGGACGTGGTGACAAAGACGATCTCCGGGTTATTGGCCGTGTCAAAGAAGTCGTCCTTCTGCAGATGGCCGTTCAGCATGTCCGTATCCGTGGTGATGCTGGTGGGGTCCAGACTCAGGCGGATGGTGGCCTTGGTGAGGTCGGACGGAGTGGCGGAATCCAGCGTCATGCGCAGGTTGAAGCGCGTGAATCTGCCGTCATGGTTCATGAGGGAACTGCGTCCCTGGAACGTGACGGAGCTCTGGTCCATGTCCAATTCCGTGCTGCCACCCGTGAAACCGGTGACAGCGGGGGCCACTGCCTGATCACCCGTCACCTGGGCGGCCAGTTGCGAGGGATTCTGGGAAACCGTGGTGCGGCAAGCCACCAAAAACAGCGGCGTGAGGGCCAGGAGCGAGAGACGTGTGCGCATAGGAGAGTGGGGAAAGTGTTCTGCGTACCGCAAGCCTGCATGAGCTGTGGCTTTGCGACCTTGTACGCCGGAAGCATACCGAAGAACGCGCACCTGCCAAACGCTTGGGCAAAAAAACGGCAGGCGCTTTGGGGAGGGTAAAGCGAGGGAAGATTAATGCAGAACTCAGCTTTTTGGAGCGAAATTTCCGCTTTTCTTAATGTCTTCTTAATAGCCAGACCTTACGATAGGGCCATCGTATGCACATCCTCCTTATCGAAGACCAAGAGAAGCTGGCACGGAACATCAAGGAGTTTCTGGAAACGGAGACGTTTGTGGTCACCGCCTGCCATGACGGGCGCGAGGGTTTTGAGAAAGCCATGACCCAGGATTTTGACGGCATCATTTTGGACATCAACCTTCCCGGCATGGACGGCTACGTGATCTGCTCCATGTTGCGCGAACACCGCAAAGACATGCCCATCCTGATGCTCACCGCCCGCGCCAAGCAGGAAGAGATCATTAAAGGACTGAACTTGGGTGCAGATGATTACCTCACCAAGCCCTTTGACCTGGACGAGCTTTTGGCGCGCGTGCGCGCGCTGCTGCGCAGGAAAAGCCAGCACAAGCAGCCGCTGCTGGCCACCGGGGACATTGAGG
>CAYMAT010000005.1:0-375 GCA_964388495.1 uncultured Candidatus Peribacteria bacterium | reverse complement strand
GCGCATTGTGCGCAAGGCGGGGCAGCGGACCAGTCTTTCGCCCAAGGAGTACGCGCTTCTGGAATTCCTGCTCCGCAACAAAGGCACCGTGCAGGACCGCCCGCAGATCATCGAACACGTCTGGGGCGGGCGTGATGACCTGCTGTTCTCGCAAACGGTGGACGTGCACGTGGCGTACCTGCGCCGCAAATTGGGCAAACAAGTGATCGAGACCGTGCCGGGAAAGGGCTATCTTATACCAGACTCCGCGTAGCAGAGTCTGTCCACCGTAGCCTTGGCGAAGGTGGACGCTGTCACGGAAAAGATTGCTACGCTACGTCCGGCTAGCCGGACTCCGTTGATCCTATGTTCCGCCGCATCAGCTACATCATCGCC
>CAYMAT010000004.1:4363-40881 GCA_964388495.1 uncultured Candidatus Peribacteria bacterium | reverse complement strand
GATTCGCTTCTTGATCATCAATACAATGTCATGACAGAAGCCGCTCCCGGATACACACTGAACCAGGAAAGGCGCATCTTTGCGGAAAAATCCGAGAAGCTGAGGGCTGATGCACTCGTCCTCGTCTTTTTCTGGAACGATCTGACGGACGATTCTGCTCCGCCAGTGCTTGCAGCAGACGGAAACCTGCATGAGCCGGGATGGGTGGAGACCAAAACGGAATGTCATCCGATCCAGGACGGGATCATGGGATATATCCCCGGTCGATGCTGGCTGGATCTGCACAGCGCCTTCTACAGGACGATGAAAAAGATCATCGTGAGACGCACGGAGCAGCAGAACATGCACGCGCAGATGCAGGAGAGTAAAGAAAATCCGGACATAGACCCCATAACGGATGCACAGATCGCCAGGTACGGGAAGGAACTGCAGGCGTTTGCCGCAAGTCTCCCCCCGTCGCTCCCGCGCCTCTTCGTGATATGGCCAGAGAAGACACTGCACAATCGCACTGTTCCAAAACTTGAAGCCGTAGCCAAAAATTCAGGGTTCAAAACACTCAACCTCTATGAGAATTTCCGGAATGAAATGGAGACCCTCTCTTGGGATACGGTCCACCCCAGTGCGGCAAGCACCGCCACGGCGGCGCAATTGATCGCCAACATGCTCAAGAAAGGAAACCTCCTGCCCCGCTGATCACTTCACGTGCCACAATCTCCCGATCACCCGGATGTATTTAACCCCGCGACGGAAGAGCTGACGGAAGCTGGTACCCGTTTTACTCACTCCGTACGTACGCGGAGGGGAAACGAAGGGGATTTCCAGGAACGTATGTCCTTTTTTGATTGCCCGGTACATGAGATCCATGAAGTATTCGCCGTAATCGCCATAGAGAGGCATAAGCGAGCGCAGTGTGGTAGCGCGCACCGCTATAAAGCCGCTGGTGTAGTCATGGAAACGCGGATCCAGCGCCACGCGGATGAACCAGTTGATGAGGCGGCTTAAGAGGACGCCCATTGCCGTCTCATCGGCACCAAACCACTTGAGCCCGCTCTTGTACTGCCCTCCCGTGATATAGCGCGATGCCACCGCAATCTCCGCTTTTCCCTCCCGCACGAGGGAAACCAGTTTGGCCATGTCCGCCGGAGGATGCGAAAAGTCGCAATCCATCCAGCAGATGATGTCACCGGTGCTCAACTCTATGCCGCGCGAGATGGAATTGGTGAGCCCGCGGTCCGTGTAGCGCGTCTCAATGCGCGTCTCTTCACCCGGATGTGCCGCAATGTATTCGCTCACGGCCTGGGACGTGCCGTCCGGGGAGTTATCGTCCACCACAATGATCTCCAGGGGGGCTGGAACCTCTTTTCTGAGCGCTTCAATAAGCCGCACGATGTTCCCCCGTTCATCATAGGTGGGGAGAACGATGCTTGCCTTGATTGGAGACGAATCAGCCATGGGCGATTTCCGCAATGCAGTCGCAGACATACTGCAGCTGCGCGTCTGTCAGCGCCAGTCCGGACGGGAGATACAGGCCACGGGCGGCAACATCCTGGGATACGGGACAGGGCGGCTGTTTGCCCATCCGCTTCTCGATGACCGGCTGAGCGGCGGAGGACGGGAAAAAGTCGCGCGTATCCACGCCTTTCTCCTTGAGTGCCGCACGCAACTGGTCGCGGGAGAGCGGGAAATCCTTTTCCACCAGAACCGAGTACATCCAGAACACGTTCTTTGCGTACGGCTTGGTGACGGGGAGCGTCAGGCCGGGGATGCTTTTGAGACGCTTCTCATAATCGGCCGTCATCCGGATTTTTTTGGTGATGAACTCTTCCACATGGCGCAGTTGGCCAAGCCCCAGCGCAGCCTGGAGATTGGTCATGCGGTAGTTGTACCCCAATTCCTGGTGCCAGAAGCGTTTGCCGGGCATGTGCGACAGGTCTTTCAGGGACCGGATGCGCGCAGCCAGCGCGTCATCATTGGTCACCACCATGCCGCCTTCCCCCGTGGTGATGATTTTGTTGGCGTAGAAACTGAAGCAGCCGATGGCGCCCATGGAGCCGCATTTTTTCCCGTTATAGAGCGCTCCGTGAGCCTCTGCGGCGTCCTCCACCACGGCAATGCCGTGCTTATTAGCGAGCGTCAAAAGCGGATCCATATCCACGCTGTGGCCGTAGATATGCACGGGCATGATGGCCTTGGTCTTTTTCGTGATCTTCTTTTCCAGAAGCGAGACGTCCATGTTGTAGGTATCGCGTTCGATATCCACAAATACCGGCGTGGCGCCCGTGTAGAGCACCGCAAATACGGAGGCGATCATCGTAAAATCCGGAACAATGACCTCGTCCCCGGGACCGATCCCAAGACTGAGCAGGGCAAGATGCAGCGCCGCCGTTCCGCTGGTGACAGTAATGGCATGCCTGACGCCGATGTAGTCCGCAAACTCCTTCTCAAACGCGTCGATGAACGGCCCGGCGGAGGAAACCCATCCCGAATTCAGCGCCTCCATCACGAATTTCTTCGCTTCAGGAGTGATAACCGGCTCGTTGACGGGAACGGTCATGGGCATAGGCAAATAATAGCGTCCTTTTTCCCTTTTTTCCCCTGTTTCCCCTTCTACCGATACTCTTTGCCCTCCTTATCCCCCGGAAACGGCCCCTGTTTTACCTCAATCAGACGTGTTTCCTGGAGCATGGTAAGGGCATGCCCGCCGCGGAAGAAGACGAGGAAATCCCCCGCTGCCACTTTTTGCTTATGGAGCGGTGCCCATTGGTCGTCAAAAACCGTCACCTCCGCCGCGCCCTCCTGTATGTAGAGAAACTCACTGACATTGCGAATCAGCTCACTGCGCTCCGGATGACGGTGCGGCTTCACCTGATGCCCTGCGGGACGCTCCATGATGCCGATCTGGAATTCTTCCGTATGGTCCGTGATGAATTTGGCGCCTTCCACTTCCGGCTTTCCCGTAACGAAGATGGCATACGTCTGGCCGCTGTGAACGACGGGAGTGATGGGCATGAAGGCATTCTACAGTGAACCCGCAGCCGTGAGGATGCGTTCCATGCGCATTCTCCAATCGTGCTTTTGGACCGTCTCCGCCGCAAAACGGACGCGTTTTTGAGCCTCTTGCGGGTCACCCAGAACCCGGCCGATCTGCTCCGCCAACATGGCGGCGTTGCCGGGCTGATAGAAGAGGACGGACCTCTCGTCCACAACGTCGCGCACGGGCGGAATGTCCGCGCAGACAATGGGTCGGCGAGAGGCCATGTATTCAAAGAGCTTGAGCGGGGACGTGTCGCGCATGAAATACGAATGACGGGACGCCGGAGCGGGATACACACAGAGATCGCAGGCCCATAAAGCGGAAGAAACCCGAGAAGCGTCTATACGCCCCTCAAAACCGATCTCTGCATCCGTAAGCCCCAGATGCATTGCCCGCTGCCGTAATTCTTCCACGGCACGTTCAGGTCCTCCCACGATCCATGTGAAGATTTTTACATTCTTTTCCTTCAGCTCAGCCGCAGCGTTCACCATGTCTTCCACGCCTTTGGACAGGGTTTCACGCGTTGTGAGCGTGCCCACATACCCCATCACAGGACGATCCTGCGGAAACCGCTTCGGCCACTGCGATTTTGCCTCCAATGGAGGACTGTGATCCGCGAACCTCCGCAAATCCACGCCATCGGACTCCACCCGGATTTTTTCCGGACGGACACCTATCGCAATCAGCTCCTGACGCATGGGCGATGTGAGCGCGACAACGACGCGGCACCGGTTACAGCAACGCACGAAGGATTTTCTGAAAATCCGAGGAATGTCATGCAGCTCGATAACAGTGGGGATTCCGCTCCCTACAGCACGGGCGAGGAGCAGCGGCGAGCGCACATACAGAAGCTCGTAATTCCGGGATACGACATGCGCAAGGACCGACCGTGCATAGGAAAACATGCTGACGACAAACGCCAGCTTCCCGGGAACATACCAGGAGCGGAAGGCGTCAAAGTGCGGCAGATGCCTTTCCTCCACGGTCCCGGAAATACCGTAATACTCGCTACCGGACACCGCGATGGGGTTACGGAAAGTGGGGCTCACCAAAGTGACCGCATTCCCCAGATCCGCCATGGCCTGGCACACCTGGGCGATTTGGCTCCCGTACGCCTTCTCGGTGGGGAAACGCCCGTGATTGATATACGCGATGCGCACGGCGATATGGTACCTGATATGCTTTCCGCATACCTCGCACCATCGCCACATTCGGCTATCACGACAGGCAATCACCCCGGCATTGGACCGTCTGTGAAGCGCTCAAAAAAGAGGACTGGAACATTGTGGAACTCCACACGTCGGCAAGGGGGTACATAGCGAAATGCCGGGATCTGTGGGCGCAATACAAAACCGTGCGAAAAAACGTGGATGCCCTGCTGCTGCCTTTTCCTGGGCACTATCTTGTGCCGTTTGCGTGGCTCGTCACCCGTTGGCCACGGAAAACCCTGATGTTCGATGCGCTCATTTCCCTGTATGACACGGACGTGGAAGACCGGCGGCGCGTAAGCAGGATCCATCCGTGGGCCGTAATGCTCTGGATCATTGACTGGCTGTCCATGCACCTGAGCGACGTGACGATCATCGATACTCCACTTCACAAGGATTACCTGGTACGGACATTTGGACTCAGGCCCCACCGCGTGCGTGTCATTGAACTGCAGGCGCGCAGCGATCTTTTTTATCCGCGTCCGGAGATCCACCCCTCCGCCAGCACGCGCCCCGTGCAAATTCTTTTTTACGGGACGCTCATCCCGCTGCAGGGGGTGGATGTCATCGCCGCCGCATCCAAAATCCTGGATGACCAAGGAGCGCCCGTGCATTTCACCTTCATCGGCCCCAAAAAACTGCAGGATTTTCTGCAGGGAAAGACGGGGAGAAATGTGACGATCAAGCCGTTTGCCACATTGCCCCAGATAGCAGAGAGCATCTGCCGCTCGCACCTGTGCCTGGGGATTTTTGGAACATCGGGGAAAGCCTTACGCGTTGTGCCGCACAAGGTGGTGGACGCCGTGGCGTGCGGCGTGCCGCTTTTGACCGGGGATACGCCGGCAATCCGGGATCGGTACGCGGGCAATCCGCATGTCATGACCTGCCATCCCGGTAACGCAATGGCCCTGGCAACCGCTATCATGGATTTTGTCCGCACATGCTGAAGCGCGTCCTCCCCCATCTGCCCCAGATCCTCCGCTATCTCTGCAGCGGCGGGGCGGCTGCGGCTTTGGAAATCTCCAGCAATTACGGAATGCTTTTTGCGGGCGTTCCGTACCTGGCGTCCACGGTGGTATCGGGATTGATTGGCACGGTGAGTGCATTCTTGTTCCACAAATACTTCGTTTTCCAAAAGCGCGAACGCACGCCGGAGCAGCTTTTCCGCTACATCATCCAACAGGCCGTGAACCTGGCTGTGCAGGTGGGCCTGGTTTACCTCCTCGTGACGTTTGTTGGCGTACAGCCGGGCATCGCTAAAATACTCAGCATCGGACTGACCGTTTCCTGGAATTTCCTCATCTACAAATTCTTCGTCTATGTCTGACACGCCCATCCCCGCCGCTACGCTCCCCGTGAGCGTGCACGTGCTCACATGGAATTCCGCCCAGACGCTGCGTGCATCACTGGAAAGCGTGGTGTCCTGCAAGGAAATACTTCTGATAGATGGCGGCAGCACGGACGACACGGTGACCATCGGCGATTCGTTTGGCGCACGCATGTTTCCGCAACGTTTACCCGGGAGCCAAGGACAACCTTTGCGTGATTTTTCCGCGGCCAGGAACGTGGGACTGGACAGCTCCACGGAGCCCTGGGTTTTGGCTTTGGACAGCGACGAGGAAATGGCGCCGGAAGCCTTGGCGGAGATAGCGGACATCGTAAAGCGCACGGATGCGCCGGGTGCGTGGTGGGTCCCCCGCCAGTATCGCCTGCCCGACGGGCGCATCGTTACACGCGCTTCCACCTACCCCAACCGCAGGCTGTATTTTTTCCGGAAGGACGCGGTGGAGCAGTGGGAGAAGCCCGTGCACGAACGCATCCGTCTCAAGCCCGGGACGGTCACGGGAATTCTGAAGAACGGCAGCATCGCCCCCCTGCCCGCCATCGGCCCCTTCTATAGCAAGCTGGCGCAGTACGTGGCGATTGAGAAAGAACAATCGCGGGGAAAGGGATACGCCCACTGGTTCTGGCGGCGCGTGGTGCATACCCTGCGCTCCCGCACGGTCGCAACCATCCGCCTCCTCTGGATCTGGTCCGTCCCCGGTCCCGTACGCCTGCCCCTGCAATACGAAATGGCACGCTATTGGTATGCCTGGAGGCTCATCAAGGAAACCTGTCCGCTCTCATACTGAAGAAAACTGCGCTATCCTGTGAGCGATATGGCGGAAACAGCCCCTCACATTCTTTTGCAGAGGCTCTTCAAACGCTTCAGCGTGACGACGGCATGGAAAACTGCTTTGCCCACGCTGGCATATTACGCACGCCGTCCCGCATTGCCGCCATCGGACAAACCCGCGCTCTTCACCATGAATATCCTGCCCCCCATGATGAGGGTGTGGCACCACTGTGCCCGCAAATACCTGGGGGACAGCGTGGACATCACGATTTTTGACTGCTCGGGAGAGTTGGACCCGCAGGATTTCCCCGGAGCACGCGTGCAGAAGTTCCTCAATTTCTACGCATCCACCAAGAGCGACGAGTTTTTGCGGAGCATCGCGCGCAACAGACGCATCGGTTGGCTGTGCGACGACGACGTCTTCTTCATCTCCCCCGCAGCCGCGGAAAGGGTACAGAAGGAATTATCGGATCCCCACACCGCAAGCTTCAGCTTCCATGCACGCACGTGGTGGGAGTTTGACCTGAACGGAAAGAGGCACCCGCCCAGCGGGAGCTATTGCATAGCCTTCAATCGGGATATTTTCGTAAACCGCGAGCACTTGTCGCTGGCACCAGCGCACGGCAACACGCACCCCGCGGTGGGAGGAGGAAAGACACCCGCCCGTTATGACACGGGTGATCTGGCCAACGAAACGCTGTTGCGAAAGGGCTACCGGTGCGGTGTTTTGCCGCGATCGGAGGAAGAGCGCTACATTGCCGCATTCACGGGGCTGAGCGGAACGGTGATGCTGCTCCGTCATTTCAAAAATGCGGAGGAGACGCTCGACTTTTTTGACAAAGCGACTCCCAAACAGTGGTCCAGTAACGTGATCTACGGGACATTCGCTGCTTTGCTGTGTATACGCACCATCCAGGACTGCCACATTGCCATCACGGGAAAGTCCTACCCCCTTCCCTCTCTCCCCAGCCGCACCCAATTGGAAGACATGCGCCAAAAACACCTGCAGGACATGGGGCCAAACCGGTCGCTGCAGTGGGTGGATCACGCGTCTGCGCTTCTTCTGAGCGCCATCTAACGCATCAGGGGCACGTGACGCGCACCACGTATGTCTTGGGCCAGCTTTCGGTTTCAAAAACGGTCTGGCCGGCGATTTCCCTCCTCTGGGCAATGTAATAGGCGGGGCACGCCCTGTTATCCGGAATCAGTTTCAGGTCGCTCCGGTAATGGCGCCGCTCCACATCGGGACGCATGACCATCACCTGCGCCCCGCTCTCCGCCAAAGCATTCAGCGCGTCACGCGCCTTTCCCCACGCATAGAACCCCTCCGGCGTCAGGCCCATATTCTTGGGAAAAATGCCCACAGTACGGTCAAAGAACGCGTTGCAGGCGCCATAGGTGTAGATGCACATGGAGAAGAGCTGCATGGCAATACCTCCTGCGCACACCACAATGATCAGGAACCGATGTGACCGGAAAGCCCGCCATGCATCGCGCATGCCTAGTACGGCAAAAAGAAGCAGGAACGGATAGCCGGGGAAGAAAAAACGGATGGCCTCCACCCACCAGATGGAGGAAATCACCCACAGACTGAGCATCGCGCAGACCACAAAGCCCATTTTCCGCGCATGCCCCCACAATCCGTACACCGCAAAAGGGAAGAGTGCGGGGAAAACGTTATGAATGGGGTTTGCGTAGTAGAGGATGTTACGGAAGAACTGGCGAGCCGGATTGGGCGCCTCTTTGGAAAGCTCATTCACGTATTCGCTGTGAAAAGGGTTTCCGAATACCAGGGCGTTACGGAGAAACCACGACCCGGCAAGCGCCGCAGCCAGGAGAAACCCCGTCACAAACCACGGAGAGAAGAGGTCCTTCCTGCGGAAGAAGAGTGTCCACAAACCAAACAGCGCGAAAAGTGGGAGTCCGTTGTAGCGCGTGAGGCATGCGCAGCCCAGCGATAGGCCCATGAGGAGATACCAGAACTTCTTATTTTCCGCTTGTAGATAACAATAAATGGAGAAAAGGCTGAGTGCGGTAAAGAGCAGGTCCGCAGAACCCAGCTGCGTCATAAGGATGAATCCCGGATGCACCAGAACAGCCAGGGTGGTTGCCGCCGCAAGCCTGGGACCGCTGATTTTTTTCATGAGGAAGTACGTCATCACCAACACCGCCACTCCATCCAGGTATGTGGAGAAGTGCATACCCAAATCTATGCCAAACAAGACTGTGAGCGGATACGAGACAAGCCCATGGAACGGAAGGTGGCTGGCATACGGCACACCGTCGATCATGTAGGTCCCCGTGGTCCACAGACTTTTCCCCAAATCCGCATAGCGCAGCGTGTCACTGACCACGGGGAAATTGATGCCCGGAAGCCACAGGATGAAGAGAACCGCAGCAGCACCGCAGAGGAGAGGCAATGGAGAAAAAAGCTTCATTGGCGGGCGGGCGAAAATGCGGAGGGCGGTGCAAATCGGAGCTTGATGAACACCCAGACCCACAAGAACCAGTCTTTTACGCCGATCTTCTTCCCTTCTTTGAATGTGCGCGGGGCGTAGGAGATGGGGGCTTCCGCGATGGCGTACCCACGACGAATGATCATCACCGTGACTTCCGGATCAAAACGGAAATCGTTCTCCTTCATGGGAGATGTATGGATGATGTCCGTACGGACCATCTTGTAACATGTCGGCTGGTCCGTCAGGCGCGTTCCGTAGAGGATATTGCAGATGATGGTGAGCATGCTTCCGCCCAGAAAACTGCTCACGTGCGCGAACTGCTTCTGCCTCTTGAGGCGACGAGAGCCAAAGACGGCCGGCAGGTTGTTTTTTTCCGCAAGCTCCAGGAGCCCCGTGATCTCCTCCGGGCTGTATTCCAGATCGGCGTCCTGCACGACTGTGTAGACACCCGTGGCATGGGCATATCCCATGCGTACTGCGGAACCCTTCCCTCCGTTCTGCTTGGTGAGCACCACATCCTGTGTGCGTGCCTTTGACTTCAGGATCCCCAGCGTTCCGTCTTGCGAGCCGTCATCCACGAATATGCATTGCGCATAAGGGCAGCTGGCAAACAGACGGTCCATGATTTGGCCGATAGTCGCTTCCTCATTATAGGCAGGCACGACGACGCTGAGGCGGGGATTCCCCATAACGAAAGACTACGCGAGAGAGCAGTAAAACCCAACCCTCAGCCCTGCATTTCCGTGACAAGACGCATTATGAGCGCCGGTAAGGCATGCTTTTCTTGGATGATTCCGCGCAATTCCCGGCGCAACTGGCTTTCACTGTCCGCGGAGAGAGCGCAGAGCTTGAGCGCCGCGGGGCCAAAGCCCTCCACGCTGGTGCGGCATCGTTCCGGCAGAAGGTCCTGGAAAGCGGGACTGCTGGAAAGCACCAGACACTCGCACGCCATGGCCTCCAGGAGTGCCTTGTCCAGACCGCTGGTGGAGGCATGCAGGAAAAGATGTGCGGTCTGGAGGATGACCGGGAGTTCCACCTGCGTTACAGGGTGGATATGGACCCTGTGGGAAAGGCCATACTGCACCAGGGCATCCTCCAGAGAGGCCTGGAAAGCCTTGTCCTCCTCCGTACGCGCCTCCCCCACCAGGTGCAGGGAGTAGTCCAGCGGGAATTCCAGAAAGGCGTTGATGATTTGGTCCAGATGCTTGGACCGCGTGATGCGGCCCACGCTGACGAGCATTTTGGGATCGCGCGGATGGGGGGCGGGACAAAATGCCTGGATGTCTATGCCATGCCCCATAATCACGCTCTTGGGCGTTGCAATGGGCATACCGTACGGCGAGGCGCTGAAAACCTTCCGAACAATCCTGACGGCTGCTTTGAGCGGCCAGCGGGACCCGCGCGCCTCGTACCATAGGTACATGTTTTTTCGCGCGATGAGAGCGGGCCACCAGCCCAAAACAGCCCAGATGGGAGTCATGTGCACCAGGATGGCGTCATAGTTCTTGCGCTCACGGAAGAGGAGCCAGCGGTACCAGAGAACCTGGAGAATCTTGGACCGATTTCTCTCCTTGCCGAGTGACAGGACAGTGACGTTGGACGGGAGCGAATAGCCCCCCACGCATTGCGCAATGACCGTGACATGTCCGCACTGGGCCGCAAACTCCTTGATCCAGCCGTGAAAGAACCCCAGGACGGGATCCCGGTTATCCACCCTTTGCGTGACAATCAGGAGGTTCATGCGGCAGCGGATTGCCTGAGGAAATCCGAGTACGCACGGACAAGCCTCTCCCTGTCGAACGTATCCAGAACAGCCCTGGCCTGCCTTCCCATCTCGTCGCGCAAATGCTGGTTCATGAGCAGTTTCTGCATGCAGGCGATGAGGTCGCGGACGGATCCATTAGTCAAAACGCCGTTCCTGCCGTCGTCTATAACATCGGGCATCACACCCACGCGCGTGGCTATAACCGGCATACCGCATGCCATGGCCTCCAGCGCGATCCGCGGACCGCCTTCGCTGAGCGACGGCATCACGAAGATTTTTCCGGTTTGCAGAGCCTTCACCACAGCCTCCTGATCCGGCAACCAGCCGGTAAAGGTAACACGATTTTTAAGTCCAAGACGTCTTGTCTCCCGCTCAAGTCGCTGGCGTTCTGGACCGTCCCCCATTACCAGAAGAGTGGCCGAAGGAAACGCGCTCATCGCAACAAGGAGCGACGCCAAGCCTTTGTTACGGACGAGCCGGGCGCAAAAGACAAAATCGAATTTCTTCTGGATTGCCGGATCGGGTTTGAGGACTGCGGCGTCCAGGTAGAACGAGGGGATAATGGAAATTTTCTTGCGCGGCACTCCCCAGGAAACAAGCTTGGACAGGACAGACATATTCACCACGCGCACAGCACTGATCCAGCGCGATTCCAGCCGGAAAAATATCCTGGAGAGGAATTTCCCGATACTCTCCGTAAGCGATGAAGGAACAGGGTCGCCCACGATATGGTGAATTTCAGACACTGCGGGGATCCTTTTGTGCCGGGAAAGCAGATATGCCCCCATACAGTTGTAAAACGGGGGGTAATCATGGATTGTCATGACATCGTATTGACGATCCATTGCCAACTGGTGGCCCTTTTTGGAAATCCAGAACGGTTGGTACCACAGTCCTTTGGAAGAGGGGTGGAAGAAAACGTTCGGAAAGGGACTGGCACTGTGTGCGGCTGCCCCCTCCACTTTCACTCGCGGGGTGATGATGTCGATGCGGTCCCAGTAGGCATGAAGTTCCTGCAAGGTGTACCAAAAAGCCCCCTTCTTGCCCTGAAGAATGGAGCGGTCACCGGAAATCATGAGAAGAGAGCTCATGTTCCGAGCATTTTACCGAACAGAGCCAGATGATCCTCGGTTACCTCTTCCCACCCGCGCGTAATGGCCACAGGCTTGGCCGCCGCCTCCGCCGCCGCTGCATAGCAATGATCGATCTCCAGGATGGCCTTGGTAATCTCCGTGATACTGGCCATGGAACGCACCCACATGCCCGCGGAAAGCTGGCTGCTGAGACCGTGTTCCTCTGTCAGGAGGACGGGAATACCGTTTGCCCTGCCCTCCAGTGCCACATTGGGGCTGATTTCCGTAAGCGACGGCAGGATCAGCACATCATGGTCGTGAAACATGCGGGCCAGCTCTTCGCCGCCCATGGGGGGCAGCGTGCTGATGCGCCCCTGGAGCTGCAGCGTGCGCCCCAAAGTGATGATCTCTTCACGCACGGGACCGCTTCCCACCAACGTGAGTGTGGCCAGGGGGATACGGGAGACGGCATGCACCAGTTTTTCCAGGTTTTTGAAGCGGACGAAGCGCCCCACAAAGAGCACCTTGAGGGGATCATGCTTACCGTGCAAAACCGGTGCCCCGGAAACGGGAAGGGCGTTCTCAATCACCGTGTGACGCGGCAGCCGGTAGGTCCTGCGGTACAAATCCCGCTGGAAAGCGGTGGAAAAGACGATGTAATCAAAAGCCAGGAAAACCGCGCGCAGCACCATGCGCCCCAATACCGCCAGAGGAGCGCGGGAGGAATAGAACTGCCGCAGCGTCCGGCGGCCTCCGCGGTCCGTGTAGCGCTCCCAGGCAAAATCCCCTCCCAAACGCAGCACGCGCTTGGGGCCGCGGAGACCGGAAAGGATGAGCGGAAACCCGCAGCTGACAGAGGAGAAGCAGTACACGACATCGGCATTCTTCCCCTGCTCCTTGAGCGCCCTGGCATAGCGCATCCAGCGCACAAAAAAGAATCCCGTGCGCGACACGCGCGCCACGTGCTCGTCACCGGGTTCCGCATTGCCATACGTGATGACAAAGACATCATGACCCGCACCGCGCAACCGCTCAGACAGCGCCTTCACGTAGGTGGCGGGTCCGCCGATATCGGGAGGGTAAATGCCGGTGGCAAGGATAATCTTCACATCCCGCATTCTACAGCTATGTACGCGGTTTTTCAGCTGAGAAGCTTATACGTTCCCTCGCGGATTTTACGCGCTAAATCACACATAGAAGCTATAGCACCCGTTTTGCCATTCTCGGCCGTAAGCATCACATTATGCAGCTCTACCTCACTGGTCAGCCCCGTCAGAGGATGTGTCATGCGTGAAACGCTGGGCCCCAGGATTCGGTCAATGAAGAAAACCACCCCCGCGGGATAAACATCCGAAGGTGGTTGTTGGATACGATTGCCTACACGGAGTTCTGGCGTACTGACTTTTTCTGAAAGCATACTACGGTCGGTTACGGTACCACTCGATCGTTTTCCTGATCCCTTCTTCAAAGGTGACTTTGGGGGCCCACCCCAGCGCCCTGGTGGAGCTGGAATCGAGCGCATAGCGCCAGTCATGACCCGGGCGGTCCTCCACGTACGTGATGAGGGACTCCGGTTTGCCCAGGATCTTGAGGACGGTTTTGACGATCTCGATGTTCTGGCGCTCCTGGTCCGCGGAGATCTGGAAGATGTGGTCCAACCCGTGACTGCGGGCTTTGTCCGCCGCTCCGGAAAACGCGGAGTCCGCGTGCAGCACGGCTTCTATACCGTCCGTATGATCCGTCACGTACAGCCAGTCGCGCTTGTTTTTGCCCGTACCGTAGATGGGAATGGACTTGCCCAAAAGCGCGTTTCTGATGACCACGGGAATGAATTTTTCGCTGTCCTGATGCGGACCGTAGTTGTTGGTACAGCGCGTGATGGCCGCGCGGATCTTGTACGTGCGCATTGCGGCCAGGATTAGGAGCTCCCCCGCACCCTTGGACGCCGCGTACGGGGAGCTGGGGAGGAGGGGGTCACGGACGGTGCGGGCAGGTTCGTCGTCCGTCACGTCGCCATGAACTTCGTCCGTGGAGATATGAAGCAGCTTGAGCGAGGGACTGGCGCGGCAGACCTCGATGAGACTCTGCACCCCGATGATATTGCTGTGGATGAATGCGACGGAGCTCTTGATGCTGCGGTCCACGTGCGTCTCGGCCGCAAAGTTCACGATCGCCTCAATCTCGTAACGCAACACAAGCTGTGACACGAGCTCGATGTCCGCGATGTCCCCCTGCACAAAACGGATGCGGTTGATGACGGGATCCAAAAACTTCTTGTCCGCCGCGTAGTTAAGGCTGTCCAAGACCACGATGGTGTCATCGGGATACAGCTCCTTATGCCGCAGCACGAAGTGCGAACCTATGAAGCCTGCGGCACCGGTAACGAGAAGATTCATGGCATGAGTATACGAAAAAAATCATTCATTCGTTAATTCGTTTTTCAAATTAACAAGCATATTCCCAATTAACAAATCAACGATTCTAGCGCCCCGCCATCCTGCTCTTTGCCAATGACCACCAAACGCAGCTCCTCCTGGCGGAGCGTGCGCTTGGCCAGATCGTTGATCTGGTTCTTGGTGACCTTGTCGATCTCCGCAAAATACTCCTCTACCGAACGGGTTTTGGGGTACAGAAGCTGCTGCTTGCCGTAGAAATGCGCGCGCTCCTCGCTGTCTTCCAGCGACAAGGTGATCTTGCCCTTCAGGTAATCCTTCGCACGCACGATCTCATCCTCCGTCACTCCGTCTTTGGCGCAGATCTCGTACTCCTTGCGGATGCTGGTGATAGCCTCGTGCAGGCGGGACTGGTCCACGCCGGCACGCGTGGAGATGGAGCCGCCATCCAGATAGTTATCCAGTTCGGTTGCGATGTAATAACAGAGCCCCTTGGCCTCGCGGATATTGAGGAACATGCGCGAGCTCATGTTGCCGCCCAGAATCACGGAGAGGACTTTCATGGCGTAGTGGTCCTTGTCGACAGCGGAGAGGCCCGGCGTTCCCAGAACCAGATGAGCCTGCTCCGTCTGCTTGGTGCGGAGGAACACGCGCTTGTCTCCGTAACCTCCGAGCGGCTCAAACGAGCGCGTTTTTTTGCCGGAGATGGGGAGGAAGAATTCGTTTGCCAGTTCCATGGCGCGCTTTTCCGTGATGTTTCCCGCAAACGTGAGGACCAGGTTGTCCGGGGTGTAGAGATCGTCCTTATGCTGCTGAAAATCCTTCTGCGTGACGGAGTTGATCAGCTCTTCCGTACCGATGGTGTCCCAGCCCAGAGGGCAGTTGCCGTAGAGGAGTTCCTCAAAATCCCACCCCGCGCGGTACATGGGCGTGTCCTGGTACATCCTTTCCTCCTCAATGATCACCCCACGCTCCTTGTCGATCTCCTCCGCGGGGAACGTGGCATGCAGGAGCATGTCGCTCAATACGTCGCAGGCCAGTTCCGCATGCGTGCTTGCGCACTTCACGTAGTACCCCGCGTATTCCTTTCCCGTGAAGGCGTTGAAGTCGCCGCCAATGCCGTCAATCGCCGCACTCACCTCCTTGGTGTTGCGGTACTTGTTGCCACCCTTGAAGAACATGTGTTCCAGAAAGTGGCTGATACCGCGCTCGTTCTGCCGCTCATACCTGCTGCCGGCGCCGGCAAAGAGCATGACCGTGACGGAAGCGGTCCCCTGGTTGGGAGCCACCAGGACCGGGAGTCCGGAAGAGAGTGTTTTGACGGTGAACATGGACGCGAGTGTAGGGACAACAACGTGAATTGGGAAACGAATAACGGATAAGGGGCAATACGCGCCGTTCAATGGACGAAAGGACCAGAAAATGATCCATTGACCACTTTTATCAATCTCTGTACTCTGCCCCGGTCATGCTGAATAAGAATCGTTGGAGGCGGCGCATGCGTCGCCACGGCTACTTGAAGCGGAGTAAAACCCGCGATGGTCGCAAAGTACTTGCCCGCCGCCGTCGCCAGGGCCGCAAGCGCCTGACGGTGAAGCACCGCCAGAAGAAAAAGTTGCGTTAAACCGCAAGGCGGTGTGATACCATGATCCCCATGACTGAGACCCTTCAGCGTGTGTCTGGTTTTGCGTTCTATGCTCTGGGAGCAGCGCTCTTTACGGCATGGGGTCTACTGACGTGGGGTATGGAAACGCGTCTGGCTGCCCAGGCTCTCCAGTCCCTGGATCTCCCCTTTGCACTCTCCGCCATCGTGTACGGCGGAACCAGCGTCTATCGCAGCGTGCGCGACGACATCAATCCTTCCAAAACCCTCCCCTGGCTCATCGGTATTCCATTGGGCCTGGCGTTTTTGGTGGTCGTGATACTGAATTTTGGCGCCTGATCAGGAACCGGGATCGTACTGCACAACGGCATCGGGAATGCCGAGCGTCATATTGACGTGCCGCGCCAAGACAAACAGATAGTCGCTGAGACGGTTGAGGAAGATGACGGCATGGCGGCTCACGTCCTCCAGCGTGCTTAAGTGCACCACATCCCGCTCCGCCCTGCGGCAGACCGTGCGGGCCAGGTGAATGAGGGACGATTCCGCGCTGCCCCCCGGGAGAATGAATGACGTCTGCGGCGGTAATGCACTCTCGATTCCGGTGATCCACCCCTCCAGCTCCGTCACGTGCGCCTCCGCTACGCGGTGCGTCTTGGCCTTGGAGAGGAGCGGCGTGGCCAGATCGGCCCCCAGGTGGAACAGCAGGTGCTGCAGACGCGAGAGCTGCGTGCGTGCGGCGGACGGGAGCGTGTGGGATGAGAGCACCACGCCAATCGCTGCGTTCAATTCGTCCACCGTACCGTACGCGGAGACGCGCACGGAGCTTTTACTGACGCGCTCGCCCCCGTAGAGGCCGGTTTTGCCGTCATCGCCTGTGCGGGTCACCACGGAGGTCATGAACCCCTATTGTGCATCCACTCCGGCTGCCTGCAACACTTTTGCGTGGATTCCCTGCGCCTCGGATTCCGTGAGCGTTCTGTCCGCGGCGCGGTACGTGAAGCGGAGGGTAAGCGCGTAATGCTCGGGATCCACGGACGGACCGGTGTAGAGGTCTTTCACGCCCACGTCTTCCAGGTTCTCGTGTGAGCCGCGCAGGCGGCGCAGCAGGTCTCCCACCTGTTCCGTCTGGCGTACGGGGAGCGTGACGTCGTAGCTCACTGCGGGGAACTGCGGCACGGAGCCCATCACGCGCGGCTGAACAGGCAGCGCCAGGAGTGCAGCAATGTTGAGCGAAGCGGCGGCTGCGCGGTGCGGTATGCCAAAGCGGGCACGGACACTGGGATGCACCTCGTACATCATGCCGATCTTCTGCTGGGGCAGTGACGCGCTCTCCGCGTGCAGCGGATGAATGAAGATCTCCGCGGTACGTCCCGGGTGGGCGTACGCAGCGGTGGGCGTTGCGGCCGCGTAATCCACGGCATAACCGACGGAGGCGAATGCGGACTTGAGTGCCTCTTTGAGGTGCAGGAAAGGCTCGTTCAGAAGTGTGGAATCCGCAGGGCTCTGCGCGCCCTGAGCGGCAAAAACCCCCAGCTCCGTGTGCTCGTCCCCTTTCTTGGAGAACACGTGCGAGAGGGTGAACGTGCAGAACTGCGCCATGGTCTGCTGCGGAACGCTGAGCAAGCGTCCGGACACGTTGCGGTTCAGTTCCTGCGTAAAGAGCGGCAGCATCCGCTCCGCGTGGTCCAGCAGGTTGGGCAGCGTGGCGGGCTGCAGACAGCCGAGTTCTTCCCCAAGGGGATTATGGATGGCCAGCGCGGATGCCGGATCAATGCCGGCTTTCTTGAGGAGAGCCGGACCCACCAATGAGAGCGGGAGAAGCTCAAAGAACCCCGCCGCCGCCAGACTGCGGCGAAGGGCATCCACGCGCTTCTCGCGGTACGGAACACCCGTACCTGCGCGCGGCATGGCGGGGACGATGTCATCAAAGCCGGCGATGCGCCCTACCTCCTCAATGAGCTCCTGCGATGTCCGCAGGTCCCCCAAGCGGTGCAGGGGCGGGGTGACAGAAAGAATGACGCCATCCTTTTTTCCCGTTTTCCCCTTTTTTACCACGCATCCCAAATCCTGAAGAATCCCCACAGCCTTCTTTTCTGACAGAGCGATACCCAGCACCCGTTCCGCACTGGCCAGCGGGAACGTGATGGACTTGGCCTTCCCCTCGTCACCCCACTCTTCCAGCTTGGAGGCCACTTTGGCGCCGGGAACAAGCTCCAGGAAAAGCTCAATGGCGCGCAGAAGGCCGCGCATGGCCGCTTCCTTGGGTACGCCTTTTTCATAGACGGTAGACGCCTCCGTGCGGTGACCGGTCGCGATGATGGTTTTGCGGATGCGCGAGGGGTCCAGGATCGCCGCATGCAGGTATATGCGCTTTGTGCCCTCTTTGGTAGAACTGCGAAGCCCGCCCATGATGCCAAGCAGGTCAAAGATGCCCTTCTTGTCACTCAGGACGATGGCCCCGTCGGGAAGCTCGCGCTCGATGCTGTCCAGCGTCGTGATCTTGTCCCCTTTCTTGCTGGCGCGAAGATGAAAATCGCCGTCGATATCATCGGCATCAAAGCTGTGCAGAGGCATGCCCGTCTCCGTCGCCACATAGTTGGTGATATCCACGGGGAGACTGACGCTTCTCCATCCCACAGCCGCCAATCTCTCCTTCATCCATTGGGGCGTCTCCCCCAGGGCATCGATGGTGATGACGCAGCTGCAGTAGCGCGAGCAGAGCGACGCGTCGTCCACCACGGATTTGAACGGCAGCGGCGCCTTGGCAAAGGTGATTTTGGGCACAGCCTTCCCGGACGGCGAGCGCGGTTTTTTCTTCCAGTCCGCAAGACCCAGCGCCACCAATTCGCGCGCAAAACCGATTTGCGAGAACAGGTCCGCACGGTGGGTGATGGCGTGGTTGTTCACATGGAACACCACGTCGTTGAGGCCCAGATACTCCTTCAGAGGACGGCCAACGCCATCGTCACCGTCTCCCAGATCCATGATCTCCTTGTCCGATTTTGCGGGGAAGCGCGAGGCGAGATCCAGTTCCTCGGACGCGCAGATCATGCCGTGGCTTTCCACCCCGCGGATCTTGGTGGGGGCCAGCGTCATCATCTCTCCGCCGTGCCATTTCACGCGCGCACCCACGTGCGCCATGGCCACGCGCATCCCCACCCGCAGGTTGCTGCCGCCGCACACCACATTTTTGACGCCCTTGTCGGTCTGGACCGTACAGACGCTCAGGCGATCGGCGCCGGGGTGCTTGTCCACCGTCAGGACTTTGCCCACGCAGCAGTTATCCAGGAGTGCCCCCTGGATTTCCACGTCTTCCACCTCTGCCACGCTCGCGGTGATGCGGCGCGAGAGTTCATGCGGGTTTTGCTCACGGAGATCCACGAAATCCTGGAGCCAGTTGAGGGAGAGCTTCATACCACGTCAGTATGCGCTATTTGCCACAATGCTGTCATCTCATGAATTGCGGTTTGGCTCTACTCCGTTTCCTTGTGAAAAGGATTGGGGGAGCGGTAGCGTTTTACTCCATCCGTTCCCCTCTTGTATTTATGTTCCTCGGGAAAAAGAAATCGCAGCACGAAATGGGCTGCTTCACCTGTCACCTCATTGTAGGGACGCTTCTTTCCATCGCCGCCATCGCCGCAGTCGCGGGCGTGGTGTACGCGCACCTGGACTTCGCACGTCAGGTGATCGCCTTGGGCACGCCGGCGGGATCCCTCTCGCTCATCGCCTTTGCGATCTGCATCACGTGCTGGATGAAGCACCTCAAGTCCTGCATGGGCAAATGCGAGGTGTGCAGCATGGGCAAGAAATAATCTCTTCGCCTAATGGAAAGCCCGCGCAGCGCACGCTACGCGGGTTTTTTGTATACTTCCCCCGTGTTCCCCAGGATGATCCGCCGGCTGCCCGTCCTGACCTGTGCACTGGCGTTTACGGCAATGCTTTTTCATAACGTAAGCGTTCATCCCCAGCCCGACCTGCAACTGATCCGGTATGCGCTGGAATTTTTGCAGAGTTTGCAGAAGGGAACGCTCTTCGCCTACTGGCAGACCACACACGTGTATCCCTTTGCGCCCGTTTTCCTGGTGAGCATTTTTGTGACGACGGGGATTGCCTCCCTGTTTTTGTCCGGACACGTCACGTCGCTGGCGGCAGTGCCCGCATACGTCTCCGTGCACCCCGGCGCACTGTACCTCTCCACGCGCCTTCTTTTCCTTGCAACGACGGTGGGCACGCTACTGCTCACATATCGCGTGGCGAGAATGCTGCATCCGGATAAAGACCCCTTCTGGGCGGTGACGCTACTGCTCTCCAGTGTGCTGTTCCTGGTGTTTGCCACGGCTATCCGCCCGCACATGCTGGTGACGTTTTGGACTACGCTTGCCGCGGAACGCTCTCTCGCGTTCTCGCAAAACAGTAACCGCTGGGCGATATACACCGCATGGGCAGCCGCAGCCTGCGCCTTTGCCACCCTGCCCACGGGCGTATTTGCCCTGGCATTTCCCGCCGTTGCCGTGGCATGCGATGTACACGGACGGATGCATCCACGCGCAAGCCTGCACTTCCGGGCCCTGATTCCCGCCGCATGCGCGGTGCTCTTACCCGTTCTTTTCAGTTACACGTATCTGCTGCCCAACCTTCTGCATGGAGGGGCATGGAATTTCAACGCGATTGGCCAGAAGGAATTTGCCGTGCCCACAGTGGATGGCTCCGGCTTTGCGGTGCTATTCAGCGTACTTCTGGGTGACAGCCCTATCGTCACGCTTGCCGCGATGTTCGGAATCGCCGCAGCGTGGAGGAAGCACCGCTTCTTTACCCTATCGTTCCTGCTGTATGCAGTGCCGTTCATGGTGCTGTTTGGGTTGGCAAGCAATGTGAAGATGCGTTTTTTCCTTCCCCTCCTGCCTCTATTTGCGATTGCGGGAGGGATCACGATTGCGCGGATACCCAAGATTGCGCAGTACGCGCTTTTGGCCTGCGTGATGCTGCTGCACCTGCGCCTGACATACCTCTTTCTGCAGCCGGACACCTATCAGGAGACCGCACGGATTCTGGCAGCAACGTCTGGCACCGTGGCGACGGTGCTGCCCCCCTATTTCCTGGACATCCCCCCCACGCGCGCCAGCATAGGGACGCCGGAAGGGCATCGTGAGGAGTATTTTCTCTCGCTCCCGCAGGATCTTCCCGGTGCACGATCGTTTTTGGCAGAAAAAGACTGGCCCCAGGCGGATGTACTGGTGACACGCGGCAATCCGGAGGCGGAAAGCGCCCCCCACTGGTCCGTCTGCGGAAAGACAGGGCAACCGGACGGGCGCAGCGGAGGCCTGCTGTGGGACGATGGCGGTACCTGGCCCGTGGATCCGCCTCTGTGGACGCTTTGGGCCATCCCAAGGCTGGGCCCGGGGGTAACGGTTCTGTGCAAACAGAAAGGCTGATTTCCGTCGGCGATATATGCTATGCTCCGCTCCGGCGGCACGGAGAGGTCGCATAGTGGCCTAGTGCGCGCGCTTGGAAAGCGCGTATAGTCGCAAGACTATCGAGGGTTCGAATCCCTCCCTCTCCGCCATCTTCCATACACATAGAACCAGACCAAAGAACGGATACGTCAATGCTTTCCCGATTTTAGGGCATCCCCTTGGAGTATCCTGATCGTTACTCCTTATTTCCTTTCTCCCCCTGTTTCATGAATCCGAAACAGTTCCTCCAATGGGCCGGCGTGATCCTGGTGATCCTCGCCATCGTCGGTTTCCTCGTCCCCAATCTGGCGGGCGATTTTTTGAACTTTGATCCGGTGGAAAACTGGACGCACTTGGGCTTGGGCATCGTGGCCCTGGTCCTGGCTCCGCTCCCCTTGGGCGACCTCAAGAAGTGGATCGTCTTTTTGCTGGGCATCGGCGGCATCGTCATCGGCTTCCTGGGATTCCTGAACGCGGGCAATCCTTCGCCCAACTTCTACGGCATCACCAACCTGGAAAACCCCGCAGACAACGTCTTGCACGTGCTGGTGGGTATCTGGGCACTGATCGCCGCATTCAAAAACTGAGAACGTATCATGAAAAACGGGCCTGCATCCGCGGGCCTGTTTTTTATTTAGATGGAGCGGCCCTCGCGCAGGCGCTTGCTCAGGGTGCGCAGGTAAGACGTGGATACCTTCATCTTCTTGAAGGTTCCGGTCTGGGGATCAAAGACGCGCTTGGTCTGCAGGTTCACCTTCCACTGGCGGCGGGTGTTGCGCAGCGAGTGGCTGCGGGTGTTCCCAAAGCCAGTCTTCTTGCCGGTCTTGACGCAAATGCGAGGCATAACGGACGGGGACTCTAAAGGAGTTAGAAGGGAAGGTCAACTGCCGATTTTTTCTTCTTTTGGCCCATTTTGGCCTACCATACAGCCACATTCCGACCGTCCTATGCAATTCTTCGATCCCCTGGCCATCATCTGCATCCTTATAGCACTCAGCGTGCATGAGTGGGCACATGCGTTTACGGCACACAAACTGGGGGATCCCACGCCGGAGTCCATGGGGCGCCTGACCCTCAACCCCCTCTCCCACCTGGATCCCCTGGGGGCCATCCTCTTTGTGATCGCCGGTTTTGGGTGGGCCAAGCCGGTGCCGGTCAATCCGCTGTACTTCAAAAACAGGAGGCTGGGCATGGTCATGACTGCACTGGCGGGACCGCTCAGCAACTTCATCATGGCCTTGGCCTGCAAAATCATCCTGACCGTCTGGACGGGTGAGCACTCGCTGATCTCGCTCTTTGGGATCCTGCCCACGTCGGGATCGGTGGCAACGCTGTTCGCCCTGCGTTTCCTCAATTATTTCTTCATCATCAATCTGGCACTGATGGCATTCAACTGCATCCCCATCCCGCCCCTGGACGGCTCACGCATCGTGGAGGCAGTGGTCCCCTCGCGCATGCTGGGGCGCTACATGGATTTGGCCCAGCAGGGACCGTACCTGATCTTCGCCATCTTGCTGGCCGAACGTTTCCTGAATGTCTCGTTCCTTTCCCCCGTCATCATGGGCATCATGACCGGAGCGGAATTTGTCATGACGTTGTTTATACACCCCTTCACGACACTTCTCTAAAATTCAAAATACAGATGGCTTGCCGGCCGTAGCGCAGTGCCTGACTGCGCGAAGTCAGATGGCTTGCCGGCCGTAGCGCAGTGTTCGACTGCGCGAAGGCTGGAGCCGTTGACGGGGATTGAACCCGTGACCCCGTCCTTACCATGGACGTGCTCTACCACTGAGCTACAACGGCCTATCGTTTCCGAGCCGAGACACCCTACCAGTTCCCCTTTACCCGTCACAAGCTAACCCGTAACGGTCTCACTCCAGTCCTGAGAGGGCGTGCCTGCCAGGGAATGAAGGGCATTCTTGAGCGTGTGCAGCCCAAGAAGTGCGCATTTGGTACGGCGCGGGCCCACGGGAACCCCAAGCAATGCGTGGATATCCGCCGGAGTTAACTGTGCGGCCTTTTCCGTCTGCATGCCTGCGAGCGTCTCTGACAGCATGGACATAGCAGCCTGACTGATTGCGCAACCGGTTCCCACCCATCCAATACCCTGGATAACGCCGTCTTTAATGTGGAGCGACAGCGTGACGGAATCCCCGCAGCTGAGATTCACTTCCTCATGCGTGACAGAAGGCTTCTGCAAAAGCCCGGTATGCTGCGGATTGCGGTAATGCTCAAGAATTTGCTCGGCGTAGAGGTCCATTGATGCCAGTATAGCAGCACTTGCTTTATTTATATGTTATTATATAATACTTTTATGGATACGATACAGACCGGCGACAACAACGTGCCCGAAAGCGAAGAGCCCATAACAGCACTCATTGTCCCTCATGAGGTGGTGGATGGAATTGAGCAAAAATTGAAGACTGCCGCCGATTATATCCACTCCGGTAACTACAAGCTTGTAGAGCAAGAGTGCGATGCGCAGATTGCTGCGCTCAAAAAACTTGAACCTCCCAGTAGCAGAATCCTCAAGCTCGAACAGGATTTTTTTGCCCTCAAGAGATTTGCTACCGCAGCAAAGCTGATGCGCATCAGCGCCAGAAAACTGCACAATCTAACGCAGGCTGACGCACGCGAAATGCGTGCGCCGCTCCAGGCAATAGAAGATCTCCCGGCACATGTGGCCAACGTCATGGATCAGACGGCGCTTCAAGAAATTCAAAATCTGAATAACAAATTCATGGAGAAGATCGATGAGATCCTCTCATGAATTCATGCGTATAAAAGCGCAATTGCCCTAGGCAATTCCTCTACCAAACGCCCTATTTCCTCTTTTGTCGTTGGCAATCCCACCGACAACCGCGTGGAAGAACCCACGCCGAGTCTTTTGTGCAACACCTGCGCACAGTGGTGGCCCGCACGGAGGCAGATACCCTGACGGCCCAAGATTTCCGTAAGGTCATGCGGGTGTACTCCGTCCACGATGAAGCTGATGCAACCCGAGATCTGATCGGCCGCTGCCGGGCCCAGTACGGTGATGCCGGGAATGGACTGGAGAGCCTTGAGCGCGTCAGCGATGAGTGCCTGTTCGTGCGCTTCGATGTCTTTCCAATCGAACTGCGAGATCCAATCGATTGCCGCCGCAAGGCCCACGGCTTCCGTGACAGGTGGCGTGCCGGCCTCGAATTTCTGCGGGAGATCGGCCGCGCTGAAACCTTCTTTGGTCACTTCACGGATCATCATGCCTCCTCCCAAAAATGCAGACATCGATTGCAGCATTTTCTTTTTGCCATAGAGAACCCCAATCCCCGTGGGCCCGTAGAGTTTGTGACCGGAGAATGCGAGGAAATCGCAGTCGAGCGCCTGCACATCGGTCTTGTGGTGTGCGATGGACTGCGCGGCGTCAATCAGCACCAGCGCACCTTCTTGGTGCGACATTGTGATGATCTCCGCGAGAGGCGGACACACACCCAGCACATTACTCTGCGCCGTGACGCTCACGAGTTTGACATTCCCTTGCCGGAGATAACCCCTCAACTGGTCCAGATTGAGCGTTCCCCGCTCGTCACAGTCGACCCAGAGAACCTCGACCCCCTTCCTCTCCCGCAATTGCAGCCACGGAACGATATTGCTGTGGTGCTCCAGCTCCGTGACGACGATGGCATCGCCTTTTTTACAATCGATGCCACGGGCCACAAGATTGATGGCCTCCGTACAGCTCTTGGTGAAGACGATTTCCTCGGGACGCGCGGCATTCAGGAATTTTTGGACCGTCGTGCGCGCGTTTTCATAGGCCACGGTGGATTCCTCCGCCAGCACGTGCATACCCCGGTGCACGTTACCGCGCGATTGCCTGCCGAATCGATCCATTGCCTCCAGAACAGGCTCCGGCATTTGCCCCGTAGCGGCCCAGTCCAGGTAGGTAAGCGGCTGGTCTGTGACCTTTCGATCCAGGATGGGGAATTGCCCGCGGATGGAAGCGGAGTGAAAGGCCATGGAGAAAGCAGTATAGCCCTTCTTTGCCCGCTCCGCAGGCGCTAGAATCCCCGGGATGACTGACAACACCCGCAAAAATCTGGGGCTCGGCCTCTTTATCCTTCTCGTCCTGTGGGGAGGATATTCCGCACTGGTGTACATGGGGGTGCCCGTACACGGCAGCGCCCTTCTGAGCGACCAGCTCTACGCCAACATCACGCCGGCGGAGTGTGCTCCCGGCGCCAACCTGTGCTACCTGCAGCGGGGGATACAGGCTTTGCTCCCCGTCGTTTTCTACACACTGGAACGCGCGGCGCCGTTTCTGGGCTACGCGATTATTTTTGCCCTGGCCTACGCCGGATATGTTCTGTGGCGGGGGTCCCGCAACGGAAGCGCGATCATTTCCTTTACCTGGAAACCCTGGAAAGTGCTGGGTCTCATGATCGCCTCCGTCTGGCTCATCAACCTGTGCTTCAGCCTGGGCACCGTGGACGGACGCTCTGTCCGCATGTATCCGGAACCCACCAAGGACACGTACCCCACCATCAGCGCACAGGCGCTCTCCACGCTGCAGGAGGAATTTGGCAGCCTGCAGTCGCAGGGATGCCTGAACCCCACGGACCAGCAATATGAGAGCGGGGCCAGGGTCTACACCTTCTCCGAATTCTGCGTGCAGAAGGCGTTCTTTGCGCGCGTGGTGCCGCAGATGCTCTTTGTGCTGCTGCTTATCCTGGAATTCCTGGTGCTGGGACGGGGCATATTAACGCTCCTCAAATGGCGCCCCCGCACGCTGCTCCTGGAAACCGTTTTCAGCGGAGCCATGGGAGCGGGCGCGCTCATCGCCGTTCTGTGGCTGGCGGCTGTGGCGCATGTCTACACCACCGCGGTCGGCTGGGTGATCATGGCGGCGATTTTGGCGGGCGGCTACACGCAGACGCTGTACTGGCTGAAGACTCTCCTGACGCACGAATGGGAGGACGAACGACCCTGGTACGACATGCGGCTGCTGCTGAGCTGGCTGCTCATCACCTACATCGCGCTCAATTTTTTGGAAGTGGTCCGCCCCTTCCCCATAGGATGGGATGACCTGGGAAGCTACCTCAACCGCCCGCGCCTGCTGGTGAGCTACGGATTTTTCATTCCCACCATGTCACCGTTTGACTGGGGGTATCTCACGTCCCTGGGCTTTCTGCTCTTCGGTTACGACTCCGCGTTTGGCTCCACCGCCGCCATGATGGTCAACTGGACAGCGGGGCTCATGGCCGTTGCGGGAATCTGGGCGATGGCCAAAACGTTCCTGGGCGAGCGTGAGGGCGTTCTTTCCGCACTCCTCTATTACTCCCTGCCGCTCGTGGGGCATTTCTCTTTTGCGGACATGAAGATCGATAACGCGGTCTTCTTCTTTGGAACCATGGCCACACTGGCGGTTTTCCTGTGTTTCTTTGGAAGGCACGAGGAGCCGCTACACCAGCACGAACGGAAGATGCTGCTTTTGACCGGCGGCATTTTCGCCGGCATGGCCCTGGCCGTGAAAATCACCGCGGTCATGATGCTCTTCCCGCTGCTGGGGGTGGTGATAGGCGCCTTGGCGGGGTGGGAGGCTTTTGCAGGAATTTTCGCACTGGCATTCGCGGTCTTCGGCTACAAGAATCTCGTTTCCATCTCCGATCTGGCGCAGCGCATTTACGGCGATACCGCTCCCCAGTGGCTGAACAGCGTGTTTGCGGGGGTGTGTGCGCTCATCGGCCTGACATGTCTGGGCTACGCCGCCTTCCGTGCACGCGCGCACGGGAAAATGCATGCCATTCTGACCCTCACCTTTTTACTGGGAGTGAGTATCAGCGTGCTGCCGTGGGTTATCCACGACAACATCACGTACGGAAACGTGATCCCCAAGCTTGAGCTGTCTGCAAAGAACACACTCACCCCCTCCATCAATATTTATGAAGCGCTCCCCGCGGAACTGGCGGTCAATAAGAACAACCCCGCCTGCACGCCCACGGGCGCCAAGGAGGAATTGGACCGTTATTGGGGATATGGAAAGGGCTGGTCACACTATGTGACCCTCCCCTGGCGCACGGTGATGAACATTGATTCCGCAGGCTACTACGTCACCACCATCCCCGCGCTCCTGCTCTTCCCCCTGCTCCTCCTCCTGGGATATTTCTGGACGGAAAAGGGCCGCTGGGCGCGCTGGCTGTTTGTCTCCACCGGCTTCATCCTCTTTGAGTGGATGATGCTGGCCAACGGCATCCCCTGGTACGGCATCAGCGTGTTCCTGGGACTCTGCATTGGCCTGGAACTGCTGGTTAAGGAAGCGCCCAGTCGTGGACCGCGCATCACCGCGGCAATACTGATCGGACTGTCGCTGGTCACGGCGTTTGGCCACCGTTTGTGGCAGCTGGAGACGCAGCGCAACATCTTTGAGTATTCCATGGGCAAGATCTCCGCCGATTCCCTGCGGGAGATCACCATTCCCTACTATGACGACATCGCCCGCCAGACCGTGGAGCGGTCGGAAACCATCAAGGACCGCCCGTACCTGTACCGCATCGGCACATTCATCGCGTACTTCATCCCCAAAAACCTGCAGGTCATCGGTATCACGGACCACCAGCTGGACGTCTTCAACTGTCTCTATCAGGAACGCGATGCAGCCCTCACCACCAAGCGCCTCAAAGCCCTGGGGTTCAACAGCTTCGTCTTTGATACCAACACGTCGACGATCGAGTCCGACCCCAACGGCTCCCTGCACCAGAAGGTCAACGCCTTTGTGCAATATGTGAATAATCCCGCTTCCGGAGTCCAGGTGGTTATTAGCGATACCAATGCGGGCATCGGATACATTCTGATACCCTAACGCCCCATTCCTCTCCCCATGTCTCCCCGCGATTCCGTCATTGCCATCATCCCCGCCTATAACGAGGCCACTCGCGTGGGCAACGTGGTGCGTGCCGCGCTGCCGTACGTGAAACAAGTGGTGGTGGTGGACGATGGCAGCACGGATAACACAGGAGACGCAGCGCGCGAGGCGGGGGCAATGGTCATCCGTCATGTGGAGAACTCCGGCGCGGGCGCAGCTACCATGACCGGCATTGAGGCAGCACGCAGGTTGGGGGCGCAGGTCATTGTGACTCTTGATGCAGACGAGCAGCATGATCCTGCTGACATCCCGCGGCTTCTGGAACCTATCGAAAGAGACACGGCGGACATCGTCTTTGCCAACCGCTTTGGACAGAGGAATAAAATCCCCGCCATCCGCCGTGTGTTTAACGCCATCGGTAATCTGGTGACGCTCTTTGCAGCAGGGATGTGGGTGCAAGACAGCCAGTCCGGCTACAAGGCGCTGGGGCCCAAGGCACTGCGCGAAATTGAGCTGAAAATGCGCGGATTTGAGTTCTGTACGGAGATTGTGCGCGAGGCCGGCGTGCACCGGTGGAGGATTGCGGAAATACCCGCAAAGGTCATTTATTCAGAATATACGCTTAAAAAGGGCCAATCCTTCAGTAGCGGCGTGCGCACAGCCATGAAAATTTTGTTGAGATCATTCTTGCGATAATGACAAAAATGCGTAATGTGGCTTTATGAGTATAAACAGCACCGTAGAAAATCTTGAAGCAGATTCCAGTTACGACACTCTGCAGGCGCAAATGGGCCTACCGAATGGAAAAGGAAATCCTGATGTTATTGAAGATACCATGCAACTTCATCCCAAGGTGACCGTAAAAGTGGATAAGGAAAACCGAAAAGTAACTTTGAAAGTTGTGGGGAGTGATCGTCAGGAATTGACCAACATCATTGAAAATTCACGCATTATTTTCCGATCACTGGGGTACACTGACCTGTGAAATGACCCTTACCCCCTACCAGATCGTCGTCCCCAGCCTCTGCCTGCTCGCCATCGTTTACGCGTGGAATTTGGTGATGCGGAAGAAGAAGACGGCCATGGAAGCGATTTTCTGGACGGTCTTTTGGGGATCGATTGCCGCAGCCGCGCTCTTCCCCAACGCCCTCTCGTACCTCTCCGCCGCCACGGGTATCGCCAACCAGGAGAACGCGGTCATCGTCACGTTCATGGGCATTTTATTCTTCATGGTGTTTTATCTGGTCATCCGCCTGGAGGAGCTGGAACAGCGTCACACGCGCTTGATGCGCGAGATTTCCTTGGCTGAGGGAGGGATAAACGAAGATAGCAAGGCAGCAGGTAAGCAAGGCAACAGGTAATTTCCCTCGCCTTCTGCCATTTTGCCTTCCTGCCATTCTGCCTTATGAGAACCATTCTCCTCATCAGCCCGTACTGGAAGGAAGAGCACCGCTGGATGGTGAGCAGTTTCAAGCTGGCCGACCTGTGGCAGAGGATAGGCTACAAGGTGGTGGTTGCCTGCATGGGCGCGGAGACATCGCGCGAGGAAGTCTCCCCCACGCTTACGCTGTACAGAAAAAAAGACATCTTCCTGCCGGATCCCTGGAATTACGGCATAGCACCCGGATTCACAGGCATGGTGCGAAGGATTATAAAAGACGAGAAGCCGGATATTATCGTCTGCAACAAGATTCTGTTTTGGTCGTCCTTCAGCGTCATTGCACTTGCTGTCACCGGCAAGAAAGTCATTCTCCTTACCGATGCCCTGGTAGGCATGACGTGGTGGGGCAGGAGTCTTCTTTTTAGATTGGCTTCACGCGTGTACGCCTGGACCGCAGGCTGGCTGATCATGCTGTGCGCGCAGCGCATCGTCTTTTTCCATCCGCAACCCGAGAAACTTCTGAAGTTTTTGCATGTGGACCACAAGAGCACGGTGATTCCCACGGGAATCGATCCCAGTCCCTACGCAAAGCAAACCGATCTCTCAAAGACGGCGGACAAATTGACCGTCACGTATATCGGTCGTCTGGAATCCGTAAAAGGTGTTGATGATTTTCTTGCCGCGGCGGTGCCTCTCAAAAAAATGTTCCCGGACATTACTATTCAGGTGGTGGGTTGGTACAAAGAAAACCATCCTCTTGTGGAACAGTATCGTAATGACGTTGTATTTACAGGACTGCGTAAAGACGTGCCGGCCATCCTTGGTAAAACCGATATTTTTGTGATGCCGAGCCACAGCGAAGGCCTGAGTAACGCCATCATGGAGGCTATGGCCAGCTCCTGCGCATGCATCGTGACGGATGTGGGGGGCAACAGCTTCCTGATCCAAAACGGGATCTCCGGCCTGCTGTTTCCCCCAAAAGACCGTGAGGCCCTGCGGGCACACGTACGCAGGCTTATGGAGGATCCTGCCAAACGCGTGGCGCTGGGAGTGGCGGCAAGGGAGCGTATGGAGAAAGAATTCAGTTGGGATGTGGTGGGCGCCAAATTCGCGGCTTTTTTTAAGGAATTGCCAAATGCTGCACAATAAACGATAATAGGAAACATTCTCAGGAAACCGTTCGCTTGTTTCTGTTTTTTCCGTGGAACAACGTAAGCCCAGCATCGTCATTCTCTCCGCCTTTCTCACACCATTCCGCAGTGGCGCGGAGGCATGTGCGGAGGAAATCAGCATCAGACTGTTGAAGGATTTTGACGTGACGATCGTGACGGGAAAGTACCGGTGGTCTCTCCCCCGCCGCACCATGCTGGAAGGGAAGGTGCCGGTGATACGCGTGGGGTTGGGATGCCGTTTGGACAAGTGGCTGTATCCGTTTTTGGCGCCGCTCACGGCACGCAGGCTTTCGCCCGTCATGATCCATGCAGTGCTGGAATCCTTTGCAGGCGCGGCGTTGATTCTGTGCAAGACCGTGGTGCCCAAGGCACGCCGCCTGCTGACGCTGCAGACGACAAACAGCCAGTTCCTGCGCCGCCGTATGCTCAAGTGCACGGATGGCGTCACCGCCATCAGTTCCATACTGGCGGAACAGGCGGAAAAATCTTTCAAGGGCGACATACGCCTTATCCGTAACGGTATCCCCTTCTACGAGCTGCAGCGCGCCGCGGCATCCATGCGCAAGGTTCCCGGCCGCGTGCTGTTTGTGGGCAGGCTGGAACAGATGAAGGGCGTGGATACGCTCCTGCGCGCCTTTGCCGCCCTGCCGCCGGACGCCAAGCACGCACGGCTGCACATAGTGGGTGACGGGTCGCAGAAAAAAGTCCTGGAGGCACTGGCCATACAACTGCATATCGATACCGTCGTGTCTTTTCTGGGCTACGTCCGCGGACCGGAATTACTGCGGGAGTACGCGGAAGCGGAAGTGTTCTGTGGGCTATCCAGAAGCGAGGCCCTGGGCAACGTTTTCCTGGAGGCCCAGGCGGCCAGTTGCGCGGTGATTGGAACGCGCGTGGGGGGGATTCCGGACATCGTGCATGATGAACGGACAGGATTACTGGTCCCTCCGGATGATCCCGCCTCCGCAACCAGTGCCATCGCACTTCTGCTACGCGATCAGGGGTTACGGCAAAATTTGGCGGACGCAGGCAGCCGTTCCGTGGTGCAATTCAATTGGGACACCATTGCCAGCCAGTACGCAGAGGAATACTGGAAGGTACTGCACTGATTAGAAGACGAGTGGCGCCACCTCTTCCTCGTGCTTGATCGCGCTGATTCCCGCCATGCCCGTGAGCAGGTTCTTTGCGCGGCGATCACGGACGGACTGCGCGGCGCGGTAGAGGCTTTCGAAGGTCCCGGCATCGATCCATTCATCGCGGAGTACCTGAGCGCTCAACTCGCCCCGCTCCATGTACCAGCGGCTGACGTCGGTGATTTCGTATTCGCCACGTGCGGACGGCTGAAGGTTGGTGATGATGTCAAAGCAGCGGGCGTCATACACGTAGCATCCGGTGATGGCGAACTTGCTCCTGGGCTGCAGGGGCTTCTCTTCTATGGATATCACTCTCCCTTCTGCATTGAGCTCCGCCACGCCAAAGCGCTGAGCATCCGGGACTTCTTTGAGAAACACATGCCCCCCTGAAGTGAAGTTGCGGATGGAATCGCTGAGCCGGTCAAAGTACACGTTGTCCCCCAAAATGGCGCACACACTGTCACCGGCAGCAAACTCTTTAGCCATGCCCAACGCCTGCGCAATGCCCTGCGGCTTGTCTTGCACACGGTAACTGAGGTGACAGTCAAAACGCGAACCGCTGCCCAGGAAGCTGGCCATCTGGTCGATGTGTTCATTGCCGGAGATCACGATGATCTCCCGGATGCCCGCGTCCAGTAGCTGCTGGAGTGGATACGTGATGAGGGGCTTGTCGTAGACCGGCAGCAGGCTCTTATTGGTGATTTCAGTGAGGGGGCGCAGGCGCGAACCGCTGCCGCCGCAAATGAGAACGCCTTTCATAAGACCATTAGAATAGTCGATTCTGGCGACATTAGGAACGGCAATTTTTGCGTCAAAACCCCCCTGGCGCACCAGTATTCTTATCCTCTAGTATTAGACCATGCAACGCACCCTCATTCTCCTCAAGCCCGACACCGTCCAGAAGGGATTTGTCGGCAAAGTCATTTCTCGTTTTGAGTCCGCCGGATTCCGCATCCGCGGCTGCAAAATGATCCGTCTTTCCTCGGAAATCCTGCGCGAGCACTACGCGCACATTGCCGCAAAGCCGTTTTACCCGGAGGTGGAAACGTTCATGTCCTCCATCCCCGTCATCGCCATGGTCATTGAAGGCGACGACATCGTTGCCAAGATGCGCGACATGCTGGGCGTCACCGACAGCCGCAAGGCAGCCCCGGGCACCCTGCGCGCGGAATACGGCGTGGACCAGATGGTCAACGTCGCCCACGCGTCCGACAGTCCCGAGGCAGCGGAAAAAGAAGTCGCTCGCTTCTTCAAGAAGGAGGAGCTCTTCACGTACTGATTACTGAGCAGATACCGGAGCCTCGACGGGTACATCCGTCGGGGCTTCTTCCGGTGCGGAGGACGATGACTCGCTGACGGCCTCAGAACTGGACTCCGAGCTTACGGAGGATTCCGAGCTGGAGGATGCCTCCTCGCTGCTCACGGAGCTGGAGGATTCGGAAGACGCTGTGTCAGACGAAACGGACGAGCTGGAATCCGAAGACCCTTCGGTCACTTCGGGAACTTCGGACACCTCGGTCACCTGTATCTCATAACCATCCGGAATCTGCAGCAGGGGCGGGGTCATGGACGTGTTCCAGATGAAGCTCATCTGGAGATCGGGGTGCTCCCACGTGTATCCGTCGTGGTAGCGGTCGCAGCTCACAGGCTGACCGTCGCTACCGAGCATGGGATGGTTGCGGATGCAGGAGTTCCACGCCTGGTTGGAGGAGAGCGGAACGCCGTACTGATCCACCGGGAAGGCAATGGCATCCTTCTGGCCCGGAACGGGGGCATGGATAGTGGCACCCGTGAGAGTCAGGGATTTGACGCCCAGGTAGGACCAGCTGAAGCGGATATCCTGAGCTGCAGGCAGGGCGATGTTGATGGTGAAGCCTGTGGCCGTGACCGGATCAATCCACCACTCGCTTCCAACGCGCGTGCGGGGGCTGACGTTCACCACGGGGATGGACGTGAGCGGAGTATCAAACGTGATGATCACGGACGTGCCCGTCTTGGGGATGGTCACCTCGCCCGCCTGGCGTGCGCTGACCATGAGCGTTCCGTGGACCTCTACGTCTCCCAAGAAGGTGGCCAAGCCGTCGATAGTGATGGGACCCAGCACGTGGAGAGCGTCACGGACGAGGAGATCGTGGAGTTCCAACGTGGAGCCAGAACCGAAGCTGATGCTGCTGCCACTGCCCAGTTTGAGGCTGCCCGCAAGCGTCAGGGTGCCGCCAAGGCTGACATCCGACTTCACATTGAGGGTATTGGCTGTGAGGCTTCCGGCATCGATTCCGCCGTCCACCTTGATGCCGTTGGGTACGTAGAGCTCGTTCACATTGAACGTTCCGTCCACGTAGAGGTCGCCCGCAAAGCGTCCATCGCGTGCAGCCAGGGTTTCCTCAAGCGAGAGGTTATTGGCGAAGATGTTTCCGCCGGACTGCGTGAGCGAGTTCTGTGCAATGGGTGTTCCAGTGTGCAGCAGAGAGCCGGACAGAGCGTTGAGGCGTGCCTCCAGGGCGCTCAGGCGGTCCGTAACGCTGGCCTGCAGAGTGACCATCTGCTTCTGAACCTCGCTGCTGATGGGCTGAATGAGCGTTCCCGATGCCGAGAACTTGTCGATGGCGTTCTGGAGCGAGAGCTTGAGCTCGTCTTCGATCTTCAGGTTGCGCACCGTCTCCAACACACGGTCGCTGACAGCCTCGGCCGTGAGGGACTGGTTCTTGCGGGAGATGAGCACGTTGATGGTGCCTGTGCCGCCATTGAGCGACTGGAGAGCCACGCCAACCGTGGACTCGCCAGCTACAGCCTTACGGACGTAACCGGGAGTGGAGGCGGGCGTGAGTGCATCACCAGCGCGGATCTGGAGAGCTTGTCCTGACATCGTCTCTACAATTGCCTTTGCCTGCACCTGACCGATGAGACCCACGAGCACGTAACCGGGAACCGGCAGGCCTTCGGCACCCTTCAGTTCGTTACCGATGAACGAGGGGTTGCTGCTGATGATACCCATGACATTGGGGTCGCCCGGGTTTTCACAACGCTTCACGGCATTCTCGCTTGTGACATCAATACAGACGGCTTCACCCGGCTGCAGCTTGTTACTGACCGCTGACCGCTGACTGCTATCCAGGAACCATTCAGCGTAATCAGCGCCCTGGGAGTGGTAGACGCCGTCCGTGTAGACATCACCGCCGGCTGTTACACGGAAGACCGTGGAACCGCTGCCGTTGACGTTGGATTTGACCGTGAAGGCGTCCGTATTGGCATCTGTTACCGGCGAATTGATCACCATCATGGCTGGAGCCGAGGATTTTTCATCCAATGTGACAAAGGCAACTATGGTATTTGCTTCAGAGTTTGCATTGAACGGCTCCAGAGCGTAACCAATGAGCGCCTCGCCACCCAAAGCCTTGCGCGCAACACCCGGTACCGACGAAATGGTGAGAGGGTCGCCAATCACCACATTGCCGCCTTCAAGATTGACTTTCACAGGAACGCGTCCCGCCAAGGCTACCGGCACTTTCAGAGAGCCGCTGGCAACGGCAGGATCATCCAGAACCTTCCATGGCTTTGTAGAATAAATACCAATGAGATGCTCTCCAGCTGCACCCGTAGCACGTTTCACAAATAGCGGATTTACGGGATCAAGAGCCAGAATTTCTCCGGAGCCGAGCGTGGGGTCAATGGTGGGATAGGCTTCCGCAAGGTCCGTGCCCACTCCGTCATCGTCGCTACATGAAACATTGCCGCTGCCATCTGTAGTGAGGGCACCACCATCGAGATTACCTGTACAATTGAGACTGCTGATGGTCAGTGTATTGAAATTGGCGCTGTCGCCGTATTTGTAGTAACCAGAATCGTTGTTAAAAATGGAAATGTTGGCACCATAGAGATCCATCAATGTTAAGAAACCAGCATCATTGGTGGCCAACGCAAGGCTCTGTCCGGAGATGCTCGTAAGGTATACGGCGGTACTACATGTTAAGTTGCCAGATGCATCTGTGTAGATGGATGTGCAAGAATTATAAGAGCCATTACTAAGTTGGAGGGTGCCGGAGGTAATGTTCAGAGTCCCACCCATGGTGTCCCCCGATGTACTCACGTAGAGGTTGCCGCCGTCGACAAACAGATTAATGTCATCACCAGAATGAGCAGAAACACTTGTCCCACAGCCCACAGACCCTGAGCTATCAGTAGTGAGAAATGTGCAGTTATTATAACTTCCATTGTATAAGACTATCCCACCATTGATGCCAACACTCCCTTCCACATCCAATGGATAATCCGGAGAATCATCATTGCCAATACCCACATACCCACCACCATTGGCAATGACAAGATTTGCCCAGCCAGTCAGATCGCCATTATGTGCGCCAAGGTATGCCACGCCATTCGCCTGGCCGATAACCACGCGATTGCCGCTGTTATCGCCAAACGCGGCGGCAATCCATCCGTTCGTCTGTCCGGTATTGCCCGTATTAGTCTGCACAAAATGGTTACGCGCGTTCGACCAGTTGGACCCGAACGGTCCGCTGTTGGTCAATCCTCCTCCAAAAGTAAACGTGTTTGTGGTATCACCATAGGTGAGGGTGGCACCGTTACCACCGTCGCCGTCATCGCTTTCAAAGGTGAGAGTGGTGTCGCCGTCGCTGGCATCGGTGTTGATGATCATGTTGCCATTTGTGGCAAGGGTATGACTGAAATTGAAGTAGTCCCCTGAATCGACGTAGGTAAGGGAGGCATTCCCATCAGGTTCCACGAAGGTCATGGTCACATTGCCATCGCTGTTGTCCGCATTGATGGTGAGATCGTTGTTCACGGCAAGACCGGCATCCAAGGTCAAGACGTGGGTGGTATCACCATAGGTGAGGGTGGCACCGTTACCACCGTCGCCGTCATCGCTTT
>CAYMAT010000004.1:0-4263 GCA_964388495.1 uncultured Candidatus Peribacteria bacterium | reverse complement strand
CAAAGGTGAGAGTGGTGTCGCCGTCTACGGCACTCGCATTCAATGTGACAGAACCGTCAAATCCGGCAGCGCCTCCAACATCAAGCAGGAAGTCCGGCGTATCATCTCCTATTCCCACTCGTTCGCTATCCGAATCCACGATGAAGACGGACGTGCCGCCGTCTGCATCGTTGACGCGGAAGAGGGCCGAGCTATCCGCAGTCGGGGAAATGACGAGTGCGCCGGTCATGGTATCGCCCTGCTTTTTGACATACCGCGCGTCCCCGGATGTCTGATCCAAACCTCCGCCGCCGCCCGCATCCGTCCCGCACTGCAGGACGCCGTTAACGCTATCGATTGTGTCGCAAGATCCAAGACCGGCCAGCGTTACCGTACCTTCCACAACCAGCGAACCGGAGCTGCGGAGCTGGTCCTGGGCGTGGAGGATCCTTCCGGAGGCTGTGCCGGCGATTTCCAGCGCTACTTCCGGATTGATTGTGAGAATACCCACACGATTGTTGGCAGCATCTACAAAGAACGTATTGGCATCAATCACCGCATTGCCGCTGACAACGAGCGAGCCAGAGGAACGTAACTGGGTACGCGCGTACACCGTGCTGCCGCTCAGGGTCTGCACCGCTCCGCCAAAGCTTACAAGGCCGTTATTACTCTTGATGGTGGCGGTGCCCAGGTAAATGGTGCTGCCGTCCAGGTACAGATCGCGCCAGCGCTGTCCGGCGGAACCGAGGTCATACGTAATATCGGCAACCGGGATAAGGGAACCGGAAACCGCAGAACGGATCTTGAAGACATCGCTGTAGCTGTCGCCAAAGAGCACATCGCCCTGCACGACGAGCGATCCGGACGAGCGGAGCGACTTTTGCGCGAAGAGATCGGAGCCGGAGGCGGTGCCGATGACTTCCAATGCAAGGCCTGTATGTGCGGCGTTGGAGCCCAGCGTGCCGTTGGGATTAATCACCACCGCGCCGGACACGGTGAGTGCCGAACCCGGGCGGGCGGTATTGATGCCCACTTTGCTTCCGCTGGCGCTGAGCACGGGATACGGCGTCTTCCCGCGGACGACAAGCGCGCCCGAGGAGCGCAGCATATCCTGGGCATGGAGAATGCGACCGGATGCCGTGCCGGCGATTTCCAATATCGTTTCGGGGTTAACCATGCCGATTCCCACGTTACCCGTACCGGTAATGGTCATGCCCACCAGGGTGTCGGATAGGTTGTAGAAGAAAAGCTTGCCGCCGCCGTTGCCGCTGCTGTCGTCCGAAGAAAGAATCTGCCAATGCTTGCCTCCCGTCCCTCCGTTGACCAGGGAAAGACCCACGTCGCTATTGGTGTTGGCGCCGTCCGTAATGATCAATCCCGGGGAAAGATTATTCACGCCGCCCGTGTTGATGACCAGCTTGCCGTAGGCGCTGTCATAAGCCGTGTTTGGAGAGGAAGTGCCAATGCCAAGACGGTCGTTGGTGTCGTCCCAGAAGAAGCTTGCGTTGTCCTCCGTAAGTTTGGTGCCGTCCGCAAAGATCACGGAACCGGCGGTATAGGCGGTATTGTTGTTGGTGCCGCCGTTGGCGATGGGCACAATGCCGGTCACATCGCCGGAAGCCAGATCGACGGCGGAGAAGGACCACGTGCCGCCGGAAACATGGGCAATGCCCGTGGAGCCGGAGGAATCCACATTGGTACCGCCGTTGTTTGTGTCGATCATATTGTCGCTGTCACCGTCATACGTAAATGCTTCCAAGAGTGCATTGGCGTTGCATCCCACGTTTCCGCTTCCGTCCGTAGTAAGTGCGGCACAGCTGTTGTAACTGCCGTTATAGAACGTGACCGCGCCATTGACGCCAAACGTGCCTTCCACATCCAGCTTGTAATCGGGAGTCGCATCGTTAATACCCACATTGCCTCCATTGAAGAGTACGTAGTTATTAGTGCGATCAAACTGCTCCAAAGCCGTACGCGTGTCCGCATTGACCGCATAGAACGAAATCATGCCGTCTACGTTGTTATCCACACCGATATCAAAACCGTACCCAGGAGCGTTGTCCTGGCGGATGGCCAGTGCGGAGAGGGACTCTGCGTCCGGTGCGGCGATTTCCAAACGGCCGCGACCTGGGCTGGAAACGCCAATGCCCAAGCGCTTGTTGCCGTTGTCCCAGTAGAATGTGCTGTTATCTTCCGTCAGGGACGTGCCGTCAGAGAAAATGACGGAACCAGCACTGTAGGTGCCGTGGCCCGTACCACCCTTGGACGTTTCCAGCTGCGAACTAATAGACCAGGCGCCGCCATTCACCACAGCAACCCCCGTGGAGCCAGAAGTATCGATATTGGTACCGCCGTTATCGGTATCGATCAAATTGTTACTGTCGGAATCATACGTGGAAGTGGCCAAGAACCCGGTACTGCCGCAGCTGAGGTTGCCGGAGCCGTCCGTGTAAATATAGGCACAGCTATTGTAAGAGCCGCTGCTGAGCTGGAGGGTGCCGGAGCTGATGACAAGCGTGCTCGTCATGGTGTCGCCGCCGATATTGACGTAAGCAGTGTCACCTTCCGCGGGGCTGAGGTAGGTGTTGCTGAGATCGGTGAACTGACTGACGTCCCCGCCGCTGTAGGCCACGACTTCCGTGCCGCAGGTGAGATCGCCGTTTCCGTCCGTGCGGACGATGGTGCAGCTTGTTCCGGGACGGCCCTGGAAGTGGGAAGTGCTGTTATCGAGAGAGGCAAGACTAACGCCAGACCAGAGCCCGCCCGTGAGGGTGCCCGCGCCATCGGTGTAGACGAAGTTGGCACTGGGGATAGCGGAATCCGTGATGTTTGTGGATGCGCGTATCGTGCCGCTGACGTCGAGCGTGGTGCCGGGAGTATTTGTGCCAATGCCCACATTGCCTGAGGCGTCGATACGCACTCGTTCAGTATTATTCGTCAAGAAAACAAATGGGGTTGCACCCGTTGTGCCCAGTCCACCGGAGTTTGCCCCGCCGAAAGCGGCATTGTTGCCGCTATTATTGAATAGAACAATATTCTGTTCGCCCGAATCATTGCCCAGATAGAGCGTGGCATATGCACTAGCGCCGGCATTCGTATTACGCACGCGTATACCGGCTGCCGCATCCGTGCTTGCCACAACTTGCAAGGTATCCGTGGGACTACTGGAGCCAATACCCACATTGCCGCTATCCAAGATGGTCATAAGCTCTGTTCCACCCGTGTTATAGGCACGATCGGTAGCAAAGTGAAAAGAGCCATCACCAGCCTGGTTAAAGGCATCGGAGTTGAAATAGAAACCGTCATTGGAATTGATGGTGGCATGCATTACCCCGGGGGTTCCAAAATACGCAGCGCCATTAACCACCAGGGAACCGGACGATTGGAGGATATCCTGCGCATGCAGCACGCGGCCGGAAGCCGTTCCCGCCACCTCCAGAAGCACTCCGGGCTGAATGGTGGGCAATACCCCGTGCAGGGTGGAAGATTGAATAAGAAGACCACCCGTCATGGTATCGCCCTGCTTCTTTACGTAGCGCGCATCGGCACCTGCCGTATCCAGGCCGGAACCCGCCGTGGAATCCGATCCACAGACCAGGTTTCCGGCGGAGTCGGTATCGATGGTGTCGCAGTTCTTCAGGCCCGTGATTGTCATTGTGGCACCGCTCATGTTCCCGCGCGTGACGGTGTTGCCCTGGAAGAGGGCGTTGCCCGTAACTACCAATGTTCCAGAGGAACGGAGGGCGTTTTTGGCGAAGACCGTGGAACCGGAGACCGTGGTGAACCGCACCAGGGACCCTGTAACCGTGGCATTGAGCGCAAGGGAATTGCCATTGAGCGTTAGCCCCTGCCCTGCCGTAACAGTGGTTCCCGGCGTTCCACAGGAGACCACGCCGCTACTGTCCGTAACGAGCATCGCACAGTTCTTATTGCCATTCAGGGTGGCACTGCCAGAAACAAAGAGAGAGTTGCCGGAAAGTGTTCCGCGGATTTTCGCGTTGCCATCCACAACAAGAGTTCCCGAGGAACGAAGGGAGTTCTTGGCGAAGATGGTGGAACCGGAGACCGTGGTGAAGCGCAGGAGGGAGCCGGAGATGGTGGAGTTGAGGCTCAGGACACCGTTGGCCTTGGTGAGACCCTGCCCTGCCCCGCGCACGTAGCGGTTGTCCAGGGCGCCGGTGCCGGAAGCCAGGAAGTAGGAGCTGAAGGAAGTGCGCAGGGCACCCGTGCTGGTGGCCAGGTAGCGGTTGTTGAAGAAGGTCAGGAGACCGCCGGTGGAGCTGG
>CAYMAT010000003.1:21738-42294 GCA_964388495.1 uncultured Candidatus Peribacteria bacterium | reverse complement strand
CCCATCCCCCCTTGACCGTGGGGCCAAGGCTTCCGTTGGGCAGCCGGTACTTGTACTCGCTGTCCACTTTGGTGAAGACCAGGTTGAGACCCACGAGCGGACGGCTGACCCCCCACGTTCCCTCCATTTGGTATCCCGTGATGATCACATCGCTCAGGGTGAATTTCAGATAGTCCTGCGTGCCCGTGCGGGCGGTGAGGACCACTTTGCCGATGCGCTCACGCGAACCCATTTTCTTCAGGAGGACGGGGATGGATTTATCAAAGGGAATCACCACATGGAACGGCTCTATCTGCACCTTGCTACTCGTGTCCCAGGGGCGTGTCTGATCCCAGTCAAAAGAGTGGAGCATGATTTCCCCCACGTGGTCGCCTTCAACGGCCTCGCCGTCAACACCGTCCACTTTGAGGAAAAATTTCTCGTCCGTTCCCACGGCTTTTTGTGCGTCTGCTGTGGGGGCGGTCATGGATGGAATCATGACCAATACTGCGGCGACGATGAGGACAAGGGGGCTGAGGAATAGAAATTTGCGCATGCACAAACGGTACGGTCTCCTACACCGTGGGGCAAACGAGTGCGCTTGCCGGTCCGTGTTTTCTCACGGGGGACACGCGCAAAAAAATGATTGCGCCTCAGGTTGGGAATTCTGTCATGCACAGTTGCTTGCATATTGGGTGTACGAGCGTACACTCACGACATGCTCACCACTTCACCCACGTTTACGGCCGCCTCCATCACCATTGATTGTACCGCAGGCGATCGTGAGGAGTCGACAACAAAGTCCGGAATTTCCGGCGTGGTCCAGTGGGTGCAGGCATCCCCGCAGTCCTCCGCGGTTCATGTTTTCCTTCCGGGAAAAACGGATGACGCGTTTATGCGCACCGCTCAGAGAAGGCTGCTTGCGCTGGGATGCAGGGTGACCACCAAATACGGCATCTGATCAGCAAGTCATCAGACAAATACACACATCATTTTCTTTTTACTTCAGGGGCGACAGGAGCATTTTGCGGACGCTCCAGAGCAGAACTCCTGCACTGAGCGCCACGGCAACCCAAACTTCCGGGCCGGTTTCCGGCTGTCCCTGCACAACGGGCGTCAGCGGGGCGATGTTCATCTCATTCACCGGCGGGAGATCGGCAGACTGTCCCACTATGACGGTGGGAATGTTGGCAGCTAAAGGCGGCGGGGCGTTGTTCATTGCGGCAGCCTCATGGTCAGGATTGGTTGTTTCGGTATTTCCCCCTGTTCCCGTAAGTGTCTTTATGGACGAGGAGAATTTGGAATCTCCTGCCGTAACCACGGGAGGTTTTTTTGACGAAGACGAAAGTCCTTTTGCAGATCCTTGTCCTGTGGGCAGCGGTACTCCATCCAGAGAACCGAATGGCTCTGCCTGCGTTGCGGATTTTGACGCAGGGGCAGTTTTTCCATCATCCACGATGATGGTTCCACGGAGCGTGGGGTCCGTTGTGGATGCGTACTGGTGTTCACGGGATGTTTCTTTAAGACCCACGGTGAAGGTGGTTTTTCCTTTGGGGAAAATTGCGGGAGTATTGAGGAAGGCGCCGCTCTGGTCGCGGAGCGTGGATGATGCAAGGATGTGCGGGAAAGACTGGTCATTGATCCAGACAATCTGCTGACCCGGCTTTACCGTCACATTCTCAGGCTTGAAGCCTTTGGTGCCGATGTGGATTTCCACAGGCGCCAACACCTGGGCGCCGGATGAAGAGCGCAGCGAAGAGCTTTGGGACGATGTCCCCACCTGGGCAAGCGGGTTTTGGAGGGCCTGCCACCCTCCCGCCAGAGTGATCATGGCGACAGCCATTATCGCGATTCCCGTGATGGCCGCCGGCATGCGTGAGGCCGGGCGGATATTGATTTTTCCGCTGAATGCATCTGCGGTCTCAGCCGAGGAATGTACAGGTACATCCGCTGCCGGCTCTTCCGGCTGCCAGTGGGGATGGAGGGCGGTCATGCGTCAGTGACGGCAATCCACTGCCGGCGGAAGGCCAGGAGCGTGCCGATGGCAGCGGATACAAGTAAAAGAAGGGCGAGGGAGGATGCCGTACCGGTTTCTCCCGGAACGGTTTTGGCCGCAGGTGTTACCGCGGATCCCGCCAGGGGATGCTGGGGGGCAACGGTTTCCATAGGCCTGCTGTTTTGTTCGGCAGCAATGGATGTGATGGCGTCTTTGAGAGGGGATGTGGAAGACGAAGGATTGCCTACTTCCACGGAAACTTCGGAACTGTAGACCGTTTCCTCCCCTGCGTCGTCCACGCCGCGGACGGCAACGTAGTACGTCTTGCCGGGTGTGAGGCTATCAATGATGATGCCGCGGGATGCCACGGAAACGCTTTTGCGGTGCAGGTACTGCCCGGCCGCATTCCCGTAATACACGCTGTAACCCTGCAGGCGTGGATGCCCCAGCGTATCCCAGGTGACGGCAATAGTGTCTTGGTTAGTGCCGATCCGTACGCCCTGGATCTGCAGCAGGGTAAAGACGCTCTGTGCCGCAGCATTGCCGGGAATGACTGTCCCTGACGCCGCTGCAGGCGCAGCAGGCAAAACCGCAGCAGACGAAACGGAAGACGAAGTTACCGATGATTGTACGTGTGCAGACGAACTGGATATCCCGGAGTCGGCCGGCGCAGAGGACACGGCAGCTGCCGATCCACCCACGCGCACAAGGAGGGAGCCCAGCTGTTGCGCTGTGATGCTCTGTGTACCGGATGAGACTGCCGTCACGTAGGTGTGCCCTTCCGTGGTGTTCTGCACGTCATAGAATGCCAGCGGAGTAGAACCGCTTTTGGCGCCGGGAAGCACGGTGAATGTTATGCGTCCAAGCCGGATGAGGGGGTCATGCGGTTCCAGGCCCTCCGTGCTTGTTGCGGCAATCTTGGCGCTGCCCTCCTGGGCGTCAAAGTCCACTTCCCCCGGCGTGGTAATGGGAAAGGTCTTTTCGTTTGCCGCAACCTTCACGCCTTTCAGAACGGACGTATCATAGGATATCCAGACGCGGTACGACTGCACCGATTCAAAATTGGGGTTCACCAGAACGAGATCCAGATCCACGGTATCCCCCGGTTTGTACACCGGAGTCTGCAACGAGACGGGGCTGGCAGTTTCAAACGTGGGGCACTGCACAATGTCTTCCTCCTCGCAATGCGGACTGAGTTCCAGGGAGGCGGAGACAGGCGCTTCCTGAAGCGTTGCCGCTGAAGGGGTGAGCAGCAGTGCCAGCGCAAAAGCCGGAAAGGCGATAGAGCGATACATCTCAGCGGTTGGAGAGATAATGCAGTACGCGAAGGACGTCTTTTTCCGTCAGTGCCCCGTCCCCGTCCGTGTCCCCCATATGGATCTGTTCCATGGTGGGCGTTTCCAGTCCCTGGGCGAATTCCAGAAGAAGGGTGGCATCTTTGCTGTCCAAAACGTGGTCACCGTTCACGTCCCCGTGCATCACCACGCCCATCTGCATGTCCAAAGCCGCCTCGCTGTGTCCGAAGGGGTTGACGTTGCCGGCGGTCTCCATGCCGATGGCGAATGCGCCGATACTGCACACGGCCCCGAGTGCCAGGTGCTGAAGGGTAAAACGGGGGAGAGAAAATCTACGCATAAATCTGATCAGTATAGCCTTTTTCACCACTTTCCTCAATTCATGGAAAGTTGACTCTACATGGGAATATGTTCAAAAAAACTCTATCCGGCGTACACTGCGTCGTATGGCGAATGTCTTTCTATTTACGGGGGAGAATACCTACAGCTTGGATGCGGAAAAACAGCGCTGGATCACCGAATTTCGCGTTAAACACGGTGCGGAGAACGTCAGTATCCTTCAGGGCGATAAATTAAAGCTGCGGGAGCTTTTGGATGAGGTGAGCACTGCCCCCTTTATCGCCGAGAAACGTTTGGTGCTCCTGAGGGGGATCCCCAAGCTGTCCAAGGAGGAAACGGAGGTCTTTTTACACTCCGTTCATCCTTCCGTCATCCTCGTTCTTGCGGATCCCAAGCCTGACAAACGATGGGCATCGACCAAAATGATTTTGGAATCCGTGGCTATCAAAGAGTTTCCCTTACTTAGTCCCAAGCAACTGGAACAATGGCTGACGTCGGAATCATCCCGTCTGCAGCTGCAGCTGGAGCCCCCCGCACGGTCTGCCCTGTTGGCATTGGTGGGTGAAAACCAGAGCGTGCTTCTGCAAGAGCTGGAAAAATTATCCCTTCTGCCCCAGCCCGTGAATGCGGACACGGTTATGAGTGTCGTGCTCCCCGCGGGCGAGCAGGAAATCTGGAAGCTGAGTTCACTTATTGCCGCCGGGGACCGCAAGGGGGCGCTGGGCTACATCCAAAGCCTTCTGCGCCAGGGGGAAGACCCCTTTTCCCTGTGGAGCATTCTCATCTGGATTCTGCGGAGCCTGACCTCCGTGGTGCTGGCCTTGGAGGAGGGGCACTCGCAGCCTGCCAAAGTGGCAAGTCTCACCCAGGTGCCCTTTCCCAGTGTACGGACGCTGCAAGCGCTCGCTGGCAAAGGGTCATTGCAGGGCCTGCGGACAATCCACCGCCGCGCGGCGGAGGCTGAGCGCTTGCTCAAAACCGGCGGATACCGTTCCACGGGAGAAGCGCCTCAGGAGCTCTTGGCGCTCATAGACACGCTGGTGGTGGATCTCTGTTCGCTGAAAACGCCGTAGTCAGAGACTTTGGATTTGGTCCAGGAGGCTGTCGGCGGTTTTTTCTTCCTGCTCACGGTGAGACGCCTCGGTCGTCGATCGCTTTTGGCGACGCTCTTTGCGTTCCTGGGCAGTGCGCTTGATAACCTCCTCCTGACCAGCCTTGTCCAGCTCCTTGCTGTATTTAGTGTCAATGGCGGCCAGCTGCTTGCGCTCGTTTTCCAAAATATCCCGCAGACTCTTGATCTGATCCGGCGTCATGACCGGCAGGATGTTCACCCAATACTGGCGCTCCTCCGCATTCATGCTTTCTGAGGCTTGGATCATGGTGACAAGTTCGCCGAATTTCTGCGCAACCTCGGCGGGTACCTGCAAATCCTGCGGGGATGTTGCCCCCTGTCCCTGCGGCGGAGTAGCGCTATCAGCCATGGTCATTATGGTACCACGCGCTCAGGAGACCTGCATGACTTCGTATTCCAGGACACCGGAGGGGGCGTGGATTTCCACTTTGTCACCGCGCTTTTTCCCCAGTACGGCCTTGCCGATGGGGGATTCGTTGCTGATCTTCTGCTCCAAGGGGTCTGCTTCCGTGGAACCCACGATGGTGTAACGCTCCGGCTCGTCACCGTCCGTAAGGTTCTGGAGAACGACGGTGCAGCCGATTTCCACCTCCTTGTGCTTCACCTCTTTTTTGTCGGAGATGATCTTGGCGTTCTTGATCTTCTGTTCCAGTTCCAGAATGCGTCCTTCCACAAAAGCCTGTTCGTTTTTGGCCTCCTCGTATTCGGAGTTCTCGGACAAGTCTCCGTAAGAGATGGCTTCACGCAGACGCTGGGCCACTTCCTGGCGGCGAGCGGTCTTGAGGTGCTCCAGTTCGTCCTTCAGTTTCTTGAGACCCTCGCGCGTGACGAGTGTCTGATCATCAAATCCCGGACCTCCAAGGCCATCATCATCACCAGTTCCGTCGTCATCTCCGCCAGAAGAGGGGAGAGGGGTCTCGGAAGGATCGGTGCCAAAGTCGTCGTTGACGGACATAGAAAAACGGGGAACGGGCACAGTGTAGCCGGAAATACGGCCGGGGCAAGCGTGGTTTAGGCGTATCCGGGCGTTATGCCAGGAGTTTGGGCCATTCCAGGATGGGCAGCTCGGCGGGCTTTTCCTGCAGCATGGCCTCAATGACGCGCTTTGACAGTTGGACGTTGGTGAGGAGCGGGATGCCGTGATCCGTGGCGATGCGGCGGATGTAGTACCCGTCCGTCTGCTCCGTGGAACTCTGGTGCGTTGGGATATTGATGACCAGATCCACACGGCGCTGTTCCAGGTATTCGCGGATATTGGGATTGCGGGGTTCCGAAATTTTGTGGAGAAGAACGGAGGGGATGCCGCGTGACGTGAGGAACTCGTGCGTGCGCTGCGTGCAGAAGAAGGAGAAGCCTTTCTGTGACAGCTGCTGGAGGGAGGGGAGCATGTCGATCTTGTCTTCAATACTGCCGATGGTGACGAGGATGTTTTTCTGCGGCAGGCGGAAACCGACAGCGAACAGGGCAAGCAGCAATGCCTGTTCGGCGTTCTGTCCAAAGCACGCCACCTCGCCCGTGCTGGCCATTTCCACGCCCAGGCGCGGGTCGGCTCCCTTGAGGCGGCTGAAGCTGAACTGCGCAGCTTTGACCCCCACCACGTCCAGGTCCAGTGTCTGATACCGCTTGTTGGTGGGTGCTTTGCCGAGCAGCGCCTGTGTGGCCAAGACGGCGAAATTCTCGCCCGTCACTTTGCTGGCAAACGGGAAGCTGCGGCTGGCGCGGAGGTTGCACTCTATGACACTCAGCTTGTTGTTCTTGGCAAGGATCTGGATATTGAAGGGTCCGCTGATCTGCAGTGCCTGCGCGATCTGCTTGCCTATCGCCTTGATCTGCCGGAGCGTTGCCAGGTTCACGCGTTGCGGAGGCAGCACGATGGTGGCGTCACCGGAGTGCACGCCGGCATTTTCGATGTGTTCGGATATAGCATAGAGCAGCACCTCGCCGTTCTGCGCCACGCCGTCAAACTCAATTTCCTTTGCGCCCTGTTCAAACTTGGAGATGACCACCGGCGCCTCCTTGCTCACGAGCGTCGCCTGCTGGATGAACGCCTCCAGGTCGTCGCTACTGTGTACCACGGCCATGGCTGCGCCGGAGAGCACGTAGCTGGGGCGGACGATGACGGGGTACCCCACGCCCTCCGCAAAGGTTTTGGCAGAGTTGATTTCCGAAAACTCTTTCCACGCGGGCTGCAGGACGTTCAGGGAATCCAGGAGCTTGCTGAACTTGTGACGGTCCTCTGCGCGGTCAATATTTGCGGGATCCGTTCCAAAGATGCTGATGCCCGCCTTGGCCAGTTTTTTGGCGAGGGAGTTGGGAATCTGTCCGCCCATGGAGACCACCACGCCCTTGGGGCGCAAAATATCCACGATATCGCGGACGCGTTCCTCCGTGAGCTCGTCAAAGAAGAGGATGTCGCATTCGTCGTAATCCGTGCTTACCGTTTCCGGGTTGCTGTTGAGCATGGAGACGGTAAAGCCCATCCGCTGCAACTCGTGCGCGGCCTGGACGCAGCACCAGTCAAACTCGACGGACGAACCAATGGAGTACGGTCCGCCGCCCAGTACAAAAGCGGGCGCGGTCTGGGGGTCAAAGGTGACGTCGTTTTCTGTGCCGTGGTACGAAAGGTAGAGATAGTTGGTCTTGGCGGGGAACTCGCCACCCAATGTATCGATCTGTTTCACTACCGGTGTGATGTTGCTCTGGAGACGCTGTGTGCGGATGTCCTCGGCAGGTACTTCGCGGATTTTGCCAATCGCCACATCCGAGAATCCCTGGCGCTTGGCCTGACGCAAAAGCTGGGGGCTGAGCGCCTCCACTTTGGTTTTGAACAGCGCGTCCGCGGTCTTGGCGCAGCGCTCTATGGCGTGCAGGAACCAGCGGTCAATACCCGTGGCGATGGAGATTTCGTCGGGAGACCATTCGCCTTCCAGCGCCTTGGCCACGGCGAAGATGCGGCGGGGGGTGGGGCGCTTCACTTCCTTGGCCAGATCCTTGAAGTTCATGGTCACGGGATACAGGCCGTCCACGCCGATATTGAGCATACGCATGGCCTTCTGCATCGCCTCCTCAAACGTGCGGCCCAGTGCCATCACCTCGCCCACGGATTTCATTTCACTCGTGACCTGGTCGCTCACAAAGCGGAACTTCTGCAGGTCCCAGCGGGGGACTTTGACGGCCACGTAGTCCAGGGACGGCTCAAAGTCCGCGCACGTCACCTTGGTGATGGCGTTGCGGAGGTTTGGCAGCGTGTATCCAAGCGCGAGCTTGGCAGCCACAAACGCGAGCGGGTAGCCCGTCGCCTTGCTGGCCAGTGCCGAGCTGCGGCTGAGACGGGCATTCACTTCAATCACGCGGTAGCGGCGCGAGCGCGGGTCCAGGGCGTACTGGATGTTGCACTCTCCCACGATTTTGAGGTGCCGGATCACTTTGAGTGCGATGTTGCGGAGCATCTGGTACTCCGTGTTGTCCAGCGTCTGGCTGGGTGCTACCACAATGGACTCTCCGGTGTGGATGCCCAGCGGATCCACGTTCTCCATGTTGCAGACGGTGATGCAGTTGTCTGCCGAGTCGCGCACCACCTCGTACTCGATTTCCTTCCAGCCCGTCAGGTCCTCTTCTACCAGCACCTGGTGACTTTCCACGAAGGCGACTTTAAGCAGATCGCGAAGTTCATCCTCATTTGCGGCGCGTCCGCTGCCCTTGCCGCCCAAGGCGAACGCCGCGCGGACAATGACGGGATAGCCGATGTCTTTTGCCGCCTGGACGGAGTCCGGAATGGATTCGCAAGCGAAGGAGCGGGGGACGTCCACGCCAATGCTGCGCAGCTCCGCGTTGAAGAGCGCGCGATCCTCGGTCTTGCGGATGCTCTCCACGGGCGTGCCAAGGACGCGCACGCCGTGCTTTTCCAGAATGCCCAGATCATTCAGCTTTACGCCGCAGTTAAGCGCTGTCTGTCCCCCAAAGCTGAGCGCAATCGCCTCCGGCTTCTCTTTCTCCATCACGCGTTCCACAAATTCCGGCGTCACAGGCAGGAAGTAGACGCTGTCCGCCAGGCCCCAGCTTGTCTGGTTGGTGGCGATGTTGGGGTTGATGAGCACCACACGCTTGCCTTCCTCCTTAAATGCCTTGATCGCCTGACTTCCGGAGTAGTCGAATTCGCCCGCTTCACCGATTTTCAAAGCCCCCGAGCCCAAAAGCAGGATGGTTTTGACATCTGACAAAAGAAACTGCTTCCCCGTGGCCGTGGTGGGCCGGTCGGGGCCGCCGCTTGTCGTCATCGCCATGTCCGCGGGAGAGTAGTGGAGTGAGAGTGACCACGCAAGTACGAAGTTCTGGTATCATGCATTTCCATGAAGAGCCGCCTCCTTGCCGCGTCCGTTTTGTTCCTGGTTTCCGCCGCCCCCGCGCATGCGGCGTCTGGATGGAGCCTGACGGATTCCGCGGAGACCATCAATTCTTGGATTGAGCAGCAGTTGCATTTGATCAAGCAGGACCAGACCGATGTGGATCTGGAAGGCGGTGCTGAAATGTTTCCTGTAAGCGGCAGCGGAACAGCGATGTCGGAAGCGCCGGCAATCGCATCTCCCTATGTCCAGTTTTCCTCTACGGGACGCACGATCATTTTGACGGACGTCCCGTCCTCTGCGTGGTTTGGCCCGTATGTGCGTGATGCGGCGGAGCGGGGGATTGTCTCCGGCTACCGTGACGCTGCGGGGAATTTCACGGGACTCTACGGACCTGCAAACAACGTGACACTGGAAGAACTGGCGAAAATGGCTTTTTTGGCGGCACAGCTTTCGCAAGCAACCTGTCCGGGAACAGTAAAAAATCCCAAGGCCGCGGGTCGCTGGTCCGAACAGTACATCGCCTGCGCGGAGTCCGAGCAGTTGGCCGTGTACGCGGACGGCACCGTGGACATCACGCGTCCCGCCACGCGCGCGGAGGTGACGGTCACCATTTTGCAGGCCTTTGGCGCGGCGCTCCGTGACGTACCGCCGTCCGGCGTGAAATTAAAGGATGTGAGTGATTCCACTCTTTTCGCCAACGCCATCTATGCCGCAGTCCAGAGCGGTGTGGTCACAGGCGATACCGATGCTGCCGGCAACCTGACCGGCTATTTCCGTCCCCATGACGCCGTGAACAGGGCCGAGGTGGCCAAAATCCTCAGCGCCGCCATCCAGGTATACGGAGGAGGCAGCGGACGGTGATTACTGTGAGCTGCGCATGTGATTCTCCAGCAGGTCCTTGTTCTTGTGTGCACCCGCGAATTCCAGGAGCAATCCTCCCGAGACGATTAGCGCGCCACCCAGGAGATGGTATGTCTCGATGGGCTCCCGCAGAACCATATGTGCAAAGATAATGGACGGAATCACATTCAGGTTCATCAGAATGGAGACCGTGGTGACGGGTAAATGGTCCAGTGCCTCGTAAAACGTGAAGACGTTCAGGAAGCGGGAAATGAACCCAAAACCCAGGAGAATGGGGATCAATGTCCACGGGAAAACCTGCAGTTCCTCCACCAACGTGTGGTGCAAGAACGGGGAAAGCAGGAAGAAGAACGATACCGCCGTGGTGGCGCGGGCAAAGAGCACCAGATGCGGCGGAATGTCGTGCAGATAACGGCGGAAGATGATGCCGCCTATGGCATAGGACACCGACGAGAGGACGAGCAGCACGTCGCCAAAATGGAGCTGCATGCCGTCCGTGAAGCCGCGGAGACTGATGGTCAGCATGCCGATGACGGTGGCGATCATGCAGAGGCCGTGTTCGCGGTGGAATGCCTCTTTGAGAAAAGTTACAGCGAGGATCACCAGAAAGAACTGTTCCAGATTGCCAAAGATGGACGCGTTGACGGCTCCGCTCAAGCGCAAACCCGGGAAGAGGAGAAGGGGAGCCAGTGTTCCGTTGGTGAGGCCCACAATGAAGAGCGGGAGACGGGCGGACTTGCGCAGGCGGAAGAGGTCGCTCACAACGGGCATTCCCCCATAGGAAAGGAGAACAAAGAACCCCGTCAGAAATTCACTGACAAAAAAGAGGGAGAGCGGTGAAAGACTGCCTGTCAGCTGCTTTGCGAAGGTGTTGTACGTGGAAGCGGCGAAAATGCAGGTAATCAAGGCCATCCACCCAATCGCTGTGGACGAGGGCTTTTCCTTTCTCCACGGCACCGCAAGCATGAATTTTTGTATCATTTCTGTCACGAGTTAATTATAACATATTTATATATATTTAGCAATTCCATGCGAAGCCGGAGTACAGGACCCTAGAACCTATGAACATCAGCTTCCGTGCGCGCCTCTGGACGGGGTGCATTCTGCTCTGTGGCCTCACTCTTGCCGCGTATGTGCCTAATCTGCTTACGAGTGACTTTGTTTCGCTGGATGACACGCTGCTCATCACCGGTAACGCCACCGTTCAGGAACTCACCCCACGCTCGGTCTTTCACGCATTCACGTCTTATGACCCGGAGCTCTACGTTCCGCTGACGCTGGTCACGTACCAGCTGGAGCACGCGGTGGCGGGACTCACTCCCCAGGTCTATCACTTCACCAATCTCCTCCTGCACATTGCGAGCGCGCTCGTGCTTTTCTTTTTGGCGGCGATGATCCTCCGCAGCTATACCGCAGGATTCTTTGTGGCACTCCTCTTTGCCATCCATCCGCTCAATACGGAGGCGGTGGCATGGGCGGCCGCGCGCAAAGACGTGCTTTCCACGTTTTTCTTTTTACTGACGCTCTACCTGTTTGAGAGAGCGGAGAGGTTTGATGAGGTGTATCTCAAAAAGTGGAGCGTTCTCACCTTTTTGTGCGCATTGCTGAGTAAGGTGACGGTATTACCACTCGTGCTCATTCTCCCACTGCTCGGTTTGATGAGAGGGAAAGCCCCCCGCGATCTCAACGGGAAATGTTACTGGCCGTACGCGGCGCTGGGCGTGGTGTTTGCAGGCATTGCCTACTACGGAAAAACCAAAAACCTGGGTAACCTCTCGCTCTGGGACTACGCGCTGATTGGTTGCAAGAGCACGGTATTCTACTTGGGCAAAATCTTCTGGCCCGTGGATTTCTCGGTCTCGTACCACCAGATGACGCCGGTGACCCTCGCTGCACCGGAATTCTCTGTGCCCGTCGTCTTCGTCCTTGTTTTGGTGTGCGTCATGCTGTGGATGTTCTGGAAGAGATGGATTTTCCCCGCATCCTGCCTGCTCTTTTTCTTCCTCACCGTGAGCGTGAACTTCTTCAACGTCTGGAAGAACGGCATGCTGTTCTTTGCCTCGGACCGTTATGCGTATATCCCCGCCATCGGCATTTTTTTGCTCTTCGGCTACCTTCTTAAAAAGCTTTTTGCGGTCGTCCGCTCGCGCACGGGCGCAGAGCGGGTCATGTATCTGGATATCACCCTCGGGATATTGTTGACCGGTATTCTCTTCCCGCTCACGGTGGCGGAGGCGTTTGTGTGGCAGGGTAGCGAGTCTCTGTACATCCACGCGCTCACTGTCTCACCCACGTCCGTGATGGTGCTCAATAACCTGGGGGATCTGTACGTGGATGAGGGTAAGGAGGACCAGGGCATGGCGCTTTTCCTGCGTGCCGTGGAGTCCGACCCCAAGAACATCGTGGCGCTCACCAACATCGGCAACCTGTACAAAAAACACGGAGACCTGGCCAATGCCGAAAAGTACTACCGCATTGCCGCCGAGTCTGTGCCCAAGAACCCGTTTCCGGAGCATCTCATGGGTTTGTACCTTTTGGGGGAGCTGCAGATAGATACGGGAAAGACCGAGGAAGGCCTGGACACTCTGGGGCAGGCCGTGATTTTGGGTGGGCAGTACGCGGAGCCGTACTTCAACCTGGGGCTGATGCTGGAAAAATTGGGGCGCAAGGATGAGGCCATCCAGATCTACCAGGCAGGCGTGAATGTGAACGGTTCCTACCTCATCGCACGGTACCACCTGGCGAGTCTCCTGGCCGAACAAGGCAAGCTTCCGGAGGCCATTACACAGCTCAAGGCCGTCGTACGCCTTAACCCCCACTATGAGAAGGCGGCGGAACACCTGGCGAACATGGAAGCCATGGTAGGATCCAAGCCATGATCACCTTTGCAGATTTTGAAAAAGTGGATATCCGCGTGGGTCGCGTGGTGAGTGTGGAGCCTTTTCCGGAAGGGAAATATTCCACACACATCTTGCAGATAGATTTTGGTCCGGAGATCGGAACCAAGAAATCCCTGGCTAAGCTGAAGCCGCTGTATCAGGGGCCTGAACTTGTGGGAAAACTGGTGATGGGTGTGGTGAATTTCCCTCCACGGCAGATTGGGAAACATCAGTCCGAGACACTGACGCTCGGTGTCCCGGACAAAGACGGGAATGCCGTGCTGCTGCATCCGGGAATGGATGTACCGCTTGGGGGAAAGCTGTTTTAACGTTTGCGGAACGTGAGCAGCATCACAACGCTGTCCGTGATCACCACGTAGACGGGATAGGTGACTTCGGCGACCGTCCATTGCGTTGCGGACGTAAGGGCTATCACCGCGCCCGCTGTCCACAGCATCCAGGAAAGGCGGTCTTCCTTACCCGGGTGAGCGAGCGTTTTGCGGAACGTGGGGAGCCATGCAAAGAAATCCATGGCAACCGTCATGAGATGCGGGAGCAAAGCGTCGTGCGTGAAATACCACACGAGCAATGCGGCTACTGCTCCGGCAATACACAGCAAGTCCATCAGACCAGGCTTACCTGTCCCGTATTTGAGCGAAAGCAGCGCCGTAAGGATTTGCCCTGCAGTGGCGCCAATCGCCAGGCCCAGCGCGGCGGTCGATCCCGTCGCGTAGTACGTGGATGCGAGGATCAAGCCCGTGCAGCCCCAAATCCACCAGCTGACGGAATTGGGAATCGTCTCCCGCCGCAGAATCGCCCGCACGTACGGGACGTAGGCAAACAGGGTCAGGATCCCGGAGAGAATCGAAAGCATGAAGCGAGCGAAGCGAATCGAATGGTGCCGCCGGCTGGAATTGAACCAGCACGACCCTGTAACGGGTCAGGGGATTTTAAGTCCCCCGTGTCTACCATTTCACCACGGCGGCGATACGGAAAAAGATCGTCGCGGATGAGTATAGCGTTACGCCCATCCGCAGAACATCAGATAGGTAAGGCCTCCAGCTGCACCTTGGGCTTCTCTTTTTCGCCGCCGCGCTCGCCCACGGCCAAGGGCTCGCCGCTCACGGGGTCCACTTCCTGCGAGACGACGATGAGACGGCGGAGCGTGGTGCCCACCGGCGTGCAGGTCATGAGGGTACTGATGCGCTTATTCTCCGGCTGGTCCAGCACCGTGATGTCGCTGGGCAGTACTTCCTTCTTTTCGCGGACGATGTAGCGGTGCTTGTCGCCGCGGAAGTACACCCAGTACTCGTCGCCCACGTCCAGCGAGTGCAGACGGGCAAAGACGTTCTTGTAGTCGCCCGCTGCCCACGGGTAGTACGAGCTGTGGCCGGTGATGAAGAAGTTACCGGCCTGCCCCGGGCGTGCGGTGCCGGGATAGTGCACCACGCCCTTTTCCAGGGCGTGCTGGATGTCCGTTTCCACCTGCGGCCAGTCCTGGCGCAGTAGCGCCTCCGTGGATGGTTCCACCAGCGGCACATTGAGCCCCAGCTTGGGGATGAGTACGCGGTTCTCCGGCGGTCCCACCGGCGGCAGGAAGCTCAAAAGCTCGCCGCGCTCGCGGCCGGCGTCGTTTTCGCTTTCCGAGGCATTGAGCGTCTCGGCCACCTGCTTGTTTTCGGCATCCACGCCGCCTTCAATGGAGGGCGGTTCCAGCACGGTCTCCACCTGCGCGGAGGCGATCTGCCAGAAGCTCTTGTAGTTGAGCGTCACAAACAGAATGCCGAAGATGACGGCGAACGTTCCCCCAAAGCGGACGATGTCCAGGATAAAGAGCGTTCCGCGGCTGTACTGCTTCACTTTCTTTTTGCGCGTGGGGACCCAGACCGGCTGCGCCAAAAAATGCCAAATGGCGCGCAGCACCAGGCGGATTTCCGTGTACATGCGCGAGAGGACCGATCGGCCCCCAAGGATGCTTACGTGGTACTGGTCGCGCCCCTCGCGCAGCGTGTCGCGCGTGGTCTGCTGCATGGTGGAAATCTGCGTCATCACCATGCGGCGGATGGGCAGCGCCTCCCTGCGTTCGGGCACGGGCTCGCTGATGGGGCTGGCGACTGTGGGAGCCGGTAGATTGGCCGGATCATCCTCCACCACCAGCCACTCCACTGTCGCCAGGCGTTCCACCGGCGCGGAGGGGGGTGTTTCAGACGCAGAAAAAGACGGGGCGGGGGCGGGTTTTACCACGCGTCTCACCACGGGTTCACCCTCCGGGGGGAGGATGATATTGCCGTCGCTGTCATAGTGCGCGGAGTGCATGAACAGGAATCCAAGAAGTATATCATACTTTCCATTTCCTTCCCATGCATGGGGTCATTTTTCCCCTACATGGCAAGTACTTCTCTATTGGCTTGTAACAGCCATTATTGTGTCATTACGCCTCCTCCGACCACTTCCTCTCCGCGGTATAAAACCAGAGATTGCCCCGGCGCCTGTGGTGGTTGCGGAAACTTGAAGGAAAAAACGGCTTTTCCGCCCCCCATCCGGAGTGTTCCGGGGATACGCTCGCTGAGGGAACGCGTGCGGCACTCAAAGGCGATATCCTCGTTTTCTGCGGGAGTCCAGGAGACAAAGCGGACGTCCGTGAGCGTGACCGAAGGCAACAGCTCGGTTCCTTTATCGGACACAATGAGTGTGTTGTCCTGCGTGTTTTTGGAGACGACTTCCAGCGGGATCTTGAGCCCCCCGACCCCAAGCCCGCGTCGTTGTCCCACTGTATAGAGCGGCAGTCCCTCATGCCGGCCTACGACCGTGCCGTCTCTCCGCACAATGTTCCCCGGACTCATCGCATTATGCAGATGACGTTTGAGGAATTCCTCCGGCGTTTTCTCCGGGAAGAAGCAGAGGTCCTGGCTTTCCCGATAGTGCTCATCAAACGGAACACCGTATCGCTTGGCCAGCGCGTACACCTCGCTTTTCTGCATTGCGCCCAGCGGAAACAGTACGGACTTGAGCTGTTCCTGGCTGAGGCCATACAGGTAATAGCTCTGGTCCTTCCTCTCGTCTGCTGCTGTGAGCAGGAGCATGCGCTCACTGCCATCGGGCAGTCTTTCGCTCGCGACACGCGCATAATGTCCCGTCGCAAGTTTTTCGCAGCCGTACTCCTTCATAAGTTCGAGGAGTTTCCCAAACTTCATGGTGCGGTTGCAGTTAATGCAGGGGTTGGGTGTCAGGCCCTGCTTGTACCCGTCCAGAAACGGATCCACCACGTTCTCTTTAAACTGGTCCTGCAAGTCCACGATGTGGAGCGGTATCTTCAGTTTCTTTGCCACATACGCGGTGCGCGCGGCGGTCTGCGCGTTGCAGCACTTGCTGGGGAGTACTTCTGCCAATGCTGGTGCGAGAGGATCTGACCACAGGGTAAAGCGCACGCCAATAAGCTCATGTCCTTGCTCGTGCAGCATGTGGGCTACCGTGGATGAGTCGATTCCTCCCGATAATGCGACTAGGATTTTCATCGGACACGTATTTTACGCCTGCGGCGGTTCCTGCATAGATTTCCAATCCATTTGTTGAACAAAACGTGAACAGGACAATTGCTCATGTACAAGCCGGACTTTGGAGGGTGTGGAACGCGCTGAGTCTAGGCTTATTTGGAAGCTGTACTCTTTATGTCCTTCCGTATGCGAATCGATATCTGTGAGGTTTATGTCTGCGTTTGCGAGCATGGTGAGAATATTCGCAAGCACTCCTTTATGCTCATTTAATCGGATAGTGATCTCATGCAGTGTTGAATGCGGATCCAGAGTACCGCTAATGAGACGCTCGGGAATACTGTGGCTTTCAGGATTTCCGGGACCAGTGAACTGACGCACGTTCCAACTCCCGAGAATCTGCGAACGTTCAGTGATGCCAAATTCCGGTTCAAGCTGACGCGATAAGATATCAAGTGTTCCCTGATCATAGCTTTCGAGTTCCAAAAAGAAGTCGATTGCCTTGGGGTCAGTTGGATCGGGAAGGGAATGGAGAGAGGTGAGGTTTGTTTCGGTCACGCGGATAGCGTTGAGTAAGCGCAAGAGCGTGCCGACACGCTCAGGGAGCCGAACAATGAGTGCGTGGTATTCCATCTCCGGTTGAAAAACATGCTTAATGCCGTTTCTTGTCATCAGGAACATTTGTGTGAAATTTAAGTCACTTTTCAGATTCCCTATGTCGGGAGCCAGGATATTCAACCCTCTATTTTTTAGTGCGATAGGTGAAGCAATTGCGAGCGATTGTTCCTGGTCATCTCGGACGATTTCCGCGGCTGCAACAGTGCTATCTGTTTCCACGGATTGCCATGCGTACTGCGAACGAAAACGCGATGTTTGCTTTAGGCCCTGAACATGCGAATACACCTTTACTGCGTTTTCCAGAGTCGTGCCGGGCTTTGCGCCCACGCTCGCGTTCACGGACACGTTCACCTCTGCCAGTATGCGTGCAGCCCCTGTCCTAATTAGATCCAGATGCGGCTTCACTTTTCCGCTCCCAGGTGAGCTGTTTTCTGCTGGCACAAGTCCCAAATGCCCTTCATCTAACATTCTTTCCCAAACACCAGGTTCTACCGCTTGAGTTTGATCTTTAGCCAGTTTTTTCGAAATATACGGAGACTTTTTCAGTTGCATTCCGGGGTAGGTCTTTTGCAGATCCAGCGCTCCTTCATGCGAGAAAGAATCTTCGGGGCCCAGGTAATAGAGCGTCTTGCCGTTCATCTCATTGGGGGAAGTCATAAGAGTGGGGAATTCAAAAAAAGAAGCCTCTGTAACGTCTGGGAGGCTGAAGCGTAATAGTCTGTGCACGCGTTCAGGCCTCCGCTCTAAAAGAGCCAAAGGAGAAGCCAAAGAATGCGCATTGCGTGCGGATCACGGTTGGATTGTACATTCGCTTCCTTTTCTGTCAAAACAACCAATCTCATCCGTCCTCTCTCTGTACACTCTCTCCATATGGCTCACTCCCTTAAATCCTTCATTGCCCACGCCCAGAGTAAGGGCATGGATACCCAAACCATCCGTATTCTCCTGCTGAGTACCGGTTGGAAGGAGAAAGACATCGCCGAGGCTCTGGCATCGTCCGCACTGGACATGCCGGTCCCCACCCCCCCGGACGCCGGGTCCGCACGCGATACCTTCTTCCACCTCCTGACTTTCGTGTCGCTCACGTCCACCGTGACGGCGCTGATCGTTCTCTTTTTCCAGTACCTTAACCGCATTCTCCCGGATGCTGCTTTTGAGTACTCCTCTTACGACGACTTCAGCGGTATCCGCTGGTCCATGGCCGTCGTGATTGTCTCGTACCCCCTCCTACTCTGGATGGGTCGCCTGCTCACGCGCGAGTACCGGGCGCACCCGGAAAAGCTGGGAGGCGCCGCACGCCGCTGGATCACGTATCTGATCCTCTTCATCACCGCCTGCACGCTCATCGGGGACATGATCACGTTGCTCTTCTATCTCTTGGAAGGCGAACTCACCGTCCGTTTCATCCTCAAGGTTTTGACTGTTTTGGTTTTCTGCGGCCTGCCGTTCCTGTACTTCCTTAACTCCATGCGCCTTACGGCGGAGACGTACGCAAAGTCACAGCTCCACAATACGTTTGTGTGGATCAGTGCGGCGATGGTCGCGGTCGCCTTCATCTGGGGCTTGTTCATCGTTGGTTCCCCCCTGTACGGCCGCCAGCAGCGTTTGGACGAGGTGCGCGTGACAGACCTGCGCGCCATTGAGAACGAGATCTTCAATATTGTCTACGACAACAATCTCTATCCGCCGGATGCTGCACCGGTAAAGCCTCTCCCGGCAACGCTGGCAGAGGTGGCACAGCATGCCACCTATCAAAAAATCTCGATTGCAGATCCGGATACCGGTGCCCCCTACGTTTACACCGTTGGGAAGGGCCATCAGTTCACGCTCTGCGCCACATTTGAAACCGCCCGTGACCAGCAGTACGACATTTTCTGGAACCACATGGCCGGCCAGCAGTGCTTTGAATTCGACGCCAATAAGCCCGGAAACACCAAGTAATCACGGAGAAAGGCCGGGTGCCCCCCGGCCTTTTTTGCAGTATCCTGCTTGGGTGATCCAAAAGATTTACAAGCTCCGGGACGAATACCGTGATCTGGAAAAGCGCATCCAGGATCCCGCAGTGCATGCGGACCCTAAGGAAATCGCACGCATCGGGAAGCGTATGTCGGACCTGGAACCCCTTCTGCCGCTTCTGGAAGAGTACGAGCGCTGCGAAAGGTCCATCAAAGATGCACAGGAACTGACGGATCCGGAGCTGAAGACATTGGCCGATGAAGAGGCTGCAGACGCGGAAAAGCGCATGCCGGAGCTGCTGCAGTCCATGAAAACCTTTCTGATCCCCAAAGATCCGGATGACAGCAAGAGCGTCATCGTGGAGGTGCGGGCCGGAGCGGGAGGCGAAGAGGCATCGCTTTTTGCCGCGGAGTTACTCCGCATGTACATCCGCTACAGCGAAGAGCAGGGGTGGAAGACGGAGCTTTTGGATACCTCCGATGCCGATGGCGGGGGAATCAAGGAAGCGTCCTGCCGCATTGAGGGCAGGGGAGTCTACGGCCAGCTCAAGTACGAGTCCGGCGTGCATCGCGTGCAACGCATCCCTGCCACGGAAGCCAAGGGCCGCGTGCATACGTCCACGGCGACGGTCGCGATCCTGCCGGAGGCGGAGGAAGTGGACATCAAGATCAGGAATGAAGACCTGCGCATTGATACCTTTCGCGCCAGCGGGGCCGGAGGCCAGCACGTCAACAAGACCGAGTCCGCTATCCGCATCACGCACATCCCCACGGGCGTAGTTGTTGCCTGCCAAACCGAACGTAGTCAGCAGAAAAACCGCTCTCTGGCCATGAGCCTGCTCCGCAGTCGCCTGTACGCTGCTGAACAGGAAAGATTAGCCAAGGAAAGAGGGGAATTGCGTTCCGGACAGATTGGAACGGGGGACAGAAGCGAGAAAATCCGTACCTATAACTTCCCGCAGGACCGGGTCACGGACCACCGGGCCAACGCGAACTTCAGTAACATTCCCGGAATCATGGAGGGGGACATCGGCAAAATCATCGATGCGCTGAAAGCCAAGGACGAGGAGGACAAGCTGGCTGCTCTCGTCTGAGCTCAGCTCCGGAGCGCCTTCATCGTGTCCGTGCGTTTTTGGATAAGCTCTGCCGTGCCCACGTCCTTGCGGAAGCGCACGGGGCCCTGCACCTGTTCGCACAGTTTTTCGGCAATGGATTCTGCTTCTGCAATGGTGTTTCCGATCCCCACGATTCCCGCAGTGCGGGAGCCGCCCAGCTGCAATGCTCCCGACTCCGTCTCCGCAATGTCTCCGTAATACAGGCGGGCGTTTGCGGGCATGGCGGGGAAGGTCACGGTCTGGCCCTTTTCCGTCTTGGCTTCGGGATAGCTCTTGGGGACGATGTACTTGCAGACGGTGGCTTTGCGTTCAAATTGCGCCATGGAAACGTCCAGTTCCCCGCTCACGATGCCGCGGCACAGGTCCACAAAATCGGTTTTGAGGAGCGGCAAGATGTTGAGTGCTTCCGGGTCACCAAAACGCGCGTTATATTCAATCACCCGTACACCGTCTTTCACGGCGATGAAACCGCCGTAGAGGATCCCTTTGTACGGCGCTTTGCATTCCTGCATCACCGCCGCGGCAATTTTCCGGTTGATCATGGATGCCT
>CAYMAT010000003.1:0-21728 GCA_964388495.1 uncultured Candidatus Peribacteria bacterium | reverse complement strand
CAGATCTGCGGTCTGCAGGAACGGCAAGGAGTGATTGGCGTCGGTATACGTGCCCATTCCGCCGGTGTTCCCGCCCGTATCGCCTTCGTACGCGCGCTTGTGGTCCTGCACCGCCGGCATGTCCACCACGGCTGCGCCGCTCACAAAGGAAAGAAGGCTGAATTCCACGCCGATCAGCTTCTCTTCAATCACCACGCGCCCGCACTCGTCCAAGCACTCCACGGCGTACGCCACGCCCTCGTCTACCGTCTGCAGATGTTCGCCGCTCACCTTTACGCCTTTTCCACCCTTAAGCGCATCGTATTTGACGACGTAGTTTCCCTGCAGCTCGGTTTGGATGTAGGCATGAATCTCGCGCTTTTCTGCATCACCTCCGGAATTCCCCGTGCGTGTGAAAAAGCGGTACTTGGGTGAGGCATTGATGCCGTATTTCTTCATCAGGTCTCGCGTGAAGCCTTTGCTGCTCTCCAGCCTGGCAAGGGATTTCTTGGGCGCCACACACGGGACGCCCATGGCTTCCAATTCATCGGCCAATCCACCGCCAATGGGATCATCGGGGCCAATGACGGCAAACTCTGGGTTGCTGCGCTTGGCGATGTCCAGGATGGACGCAAAATCCATGACGTTCTGTACGTACTGCTGGGCGCATATCTTCCGTAACCCCGGGTTGCGGCTGGCACAGACGTTGATGACATCTGGTTTGTGGTGGCTACGGACCAGTGCTTCACCCAAGGCATGACCGCGGGCCGATGACGTGACGAGCAGGATATTCATGGCGTCAGACCAGCGGAATCATGTTCTGATGATGCCCCTCACCCCCTTGGTCAGGGTTGAAGGTCTCACGGGTTTCGTTACGCGCACAACCCAACTTGATGAGCATCTTCTTGTTCACTTCGGGCGTGGGGTACTTGCCGGTGAAACATCCCTCGCTGAACTTCGTGATTTTCTTATTACCGATCTGGATGGCCTTATGCATGTCCTGGATGGTGGTGTAGAAGAGCCCGTCCGCGCCTATGGCCTTACGGATCTCCTCTATGGAATGGTCCGCCGCGATCAGTTCACCCGTGGTGGGCAGATCGATGCCGTACGGATCGGGACTGATGATAGGGGGAGATGCCGAGGCAAAATACACCTTCTTGGCCCCAGCCTTGCGGGCCATCTCCACGATCTTCTTACTGGTGTTTCCGCGCACAATACTGTCATCCACAAGCAACACGCTGTTGCCTTTGAATTCCAGCTCAATGGGATGGAGCTTGAAGTTGAGGCTGCGTTTGCGGACATCCTGCCCGGGCATGATGAACGTGCGACCGATATAGCGGTTCTTCACAAAACCTTCGCGGTAACGGACCTTGAGCTTGTCCGCCAAACCTGCGGCGGCCGGGCGACCGGTGTCCGGGATGGGGATGACGGAATCGATCTGGATACCGCTTTTGCGGATTTTCTCCGCGAGCGCCTCACCCATGCGGACGCGCGCCTTGTACACGTTCACGCCGTCGATGGTGGAATCCGGGGCCGCCAGGTACACCCATTCAAAGAGACAGGGTGAGAGAACCCCGCGCTTGCACACGCGCGTGTGGAGCTTGTTGTTTTTGTCGATGAATACCGCCTCACCCGGCTCAATATCGCGCAGAAACTCGTAATCAAGGGAGTCGAATACCGTGCTCTCCGAGGCGATCATGTATTCGTCCCTGCTGTTATTCTTGCGGCGCCCGATCTGCAGCGGCCGTATGCCATGGGGGTCACGGAAGCCCACAATCCCGTGTCCACCGATCAAGGCGACAGCGGAATACGCGCCCTTGCACCGGCGGTAGACCGTCTTAATGGCGCGGAAGACGTGCTCCGGCGTCAGTTTGTCCGGGCGCTGCTTGCGGAGCGCCAGGGAGAAGACGTTCAAAAGCACTTCGGAATCCGAACTGGTGTTGAGGTGACGGTAATCCTGCTCGCGGATTTCCTTGGCCAGCTGGTCCGCGTTGGTGAGGTTGCCGTTATGGGCCAAGGCCATGCCAAAGGGCGAGTTCACAAAGAACGGCTGTGCCTCAAACTCGCTGCTGCATCCTGCCGTGGGATAGCGCACGTGGCCGATGCCCATAGGGCCAGCCAAACGCTGGAGGGAATGCGTATGGAAGACGTCGCGCACCATGCCGTTGCTCTTTTTCAAATGGAACTGGTTGTCATACGTCACAATACCCGCCGCGTCCTGACCGCGATGCTGCAGAACGATGAGTCCGTCATACAGGTCCTGGATGGCGGGACGAAAACCGGAAACAGCAAGAATGCCGCACATAGGTCAGCTAGAGAAAGAAACGCGAACACGGCTTTGCCCGGAGTCGGGGAAAGCCAAAATGGCGGTGGTGCAGGTGCCCACAGCGAAATTCTACGGGAATCTGGCTTGTGTGCAAGAATTCTGCGCGAAATACGCCTATTTCCCGCCCTTTTGGAGTGCTTTTGCGGTAACCGTGTTCTTCATGAGGCTTGCAACCGTAAGCGGGCCCACACCCCCCGGTACGGGGGTAATGGCCGAAGCCACTTCTTTGACGGCTTCAAAGTCCGTATCGCCCATCAGCTTTCCGTCCACACGGTTGACCCCCACATCAATAACGACGGCACCGGGTTTCACCATGTCCGCCGTGATCAATTTGGGCTTACCCACGGCAGCCACCAAAATGTCTGCCTGAAGGGTCATCGCTTTTAGGTCCTCCGTTTTACTGTGACACACGCTAACGGTTGCCCCACGGTTTAAGAGCATGACGGCAAGTGGTTTTCCCACAATATTGCTCCGTCCCACCACCACCGCATGCTTGCCTTCTACGGGGATTTTGTAGTGGTCCAGCATGGCGATCACGCCCGTGGGGGTGGCAGGAGCCATGTGCTCGAATTCGGTGCCCTGGAACATTTTGCCCAGGCTTTCCGCGCCAAAACCGTCCACGTCCTTGGCAGAGGAGATGCGTTCCATTACTTCATGTGCGTGTGTCTGGAGATCCCCCGGGAGCGGCAGTTGCACAATGAATCCGGTGACGTCCGGCTCGTCGTTGAGTTCATCGATGAGCGACAGGAGTTCCTTAATGGTGGTCTTCTCGGCTAGATGAATGTGCTCGTGCCGCATGCCCACCGTCTCGCAGCTTTTGAGCTTCTGGCGGATGTAACTTTCACTTGCGGGGTCATTGCCCACTTGGACGATGACGAGCTTGGGGTCCAACTTCTTCACGGTGTCTTTGAGCGATGCCAGGATGGCCTCGGAAACCTCCTTGCCCGTGAGGATCTGTGCGGACATGGATAAAGTGTAAAGAAATCTTGGAAATCAAGGAAGCCAAAGAACTCAAGGATTTTCTCCTTGAGTTCCCTGATTTCTTCGAGTTCTTTGATTTCCTATTTTCCCAGCGTCACTTTCCCTTCCTGCTTGAGCGTGGTGAGGGCGTTACTCTGCACGGAAGCCTGAGAGATGGTGTAGAGCGAATTATCAATCCGCACGATGCGGCTGATATCCTGCTCTTGGCCGTACCAGTAACTGCCTGCCTTGAGGAAGACATCCGGGTCCGTGTAGTGCGTAATGCTTCCCAACTGCTCAAAGCCCTTACTGAGCGTGACGTTATAGACGTAGGCGCCCTGGAAAACGGGGTTTCCGTCCGCGCTCTTGGCTGCACCCGAGGGACGCTTGGTCACCAGGATGGGCAGTGCCAACAAATTGCGGTCCTTTTCAAAGAGGAGCGCCTTGTGGTCCTGTGTCACCGCGGTCTGCGTGCCGCGGTCTCCAATGATGACCTTGTGCATCTCTACGGGGTTGCTCACATCCGAAACATCAAAGAGCGACATCTTCACGCCCTGGATGGCGGTGTAATAAACGGCGTCTTCGCTGTGCACCTTGTCTGCGTCAATCGACTCGTCCACGTCCTGGCCAATGCCAATGACGTGCGTGTCATCGTACGGGTGGAGATAGTTGCTGTACCCCGGGATCTTCAGCTGACCCAGAATCTTGGGAGCGCGGGGGTTGCTCAAGTCGATAACAAAGAAAGGATCCACCTGCTTGAAGGTCACCAGGTACGCGCGCTTGCCCATGAACCGGGCTGCGTAAATGGACTCGCCCGGCGCAATGCCGTCCACCTTGCCCACCTGCTCCATGGTGCGATCAAGAACGTACAAGCCGTTCACAGAATGCATCTCTCTACCCTCCGGGCTCCATGTGGGGCTTACCGTGGTGGCCACGCGGAAATAGTCTCCAGACTCATCCATGGCAAACTGGTTCAGGATATGCCCGGGGACGGTGCCCTGGCCGCTCATGGAAAGGCCGTCCGCGGAAATGCCAAAGCGGTAGATCTGCGTCTGCTCGCTGTTGCTGCTTCCCGCCGGGTTCCAGTCATAGCTGTAACGGGTAGCCGCTACGTACAGATTTTTCTCCGATGCATAAACGTTATCGGCGCTGCCCAAGATCACCTCGCTCTGCACGTCCTTACTGGCGTCATCCAAGCGCACCGCGCTGACTGCCACGTAGGAGGGGGAGGGGATACGCGGCAAAATCATGACGTCACCGCACGGAACCATCGCCTTGGTGGTCCCGGTTTTGCTGTCCTCCAATTGAGGAACGGGAGACTCCGATTTCTCAAGCGGCACCGGGCCGCCCCAGTACCGCACGCCGGAGGTGAGCACCACATACAGCGTGTTTCCAATGCGACGGGTGGTGATGGCGTTGCCGTCAAATTTGAGGACGCGGAGCTGCTTGGGGGCTGCAGGCATCCGCACGTCGTACAAAACAACAGCCGTCTTGCTGCTGCCGTAGTACCCCGGCCAGATCATGGAGTTTGCTGCACGCTTATCCATGATGACCGGCTGGTCCATGAACGCGGTGCCAATCACCGTCAGGCGTCCGGAGTCCACGTACAGATCGCTTGCGGTCACGCCCAAATTGGTGAGATCAATAGTCGCCACCACTTTCATCTGGTCCTGCGGCTTGGCCTGCACGATGGTGACGGTGGATTTGTCGTTGTTGCGGACGATGTAGAGATACGCGCCATCCGTTTTGACGATGTCGGCCTCATCCACCCCTTCCACCTGCACGTTGGTCTGTGAGTAATCCGTTCCAGCGCTGCCGGCTGCCGTGGGCGCTGCGGACGGGGCAATAGCCTTTTCCTCCAGTATGGGGCCGTTTCCTACACCAAAACTGTCACGGTACAACATCACGTCCGTGCGCTGCCCCTGCTGCTGGGAAAGAATAGTGAGATCGGCGCACGAAGTGGCCTTTACCGGTGCATCGCCTGCAAGGTTTACTTTCAGGTCCGGATTTTTCAGGTTTACGACTGCTTTGCTGGGCTGGTCGGTCTTCTTTTCCATCACGCGCCACAGCATCTCCGCCATCTCGCCGCGCGTGAGGGGTTTGTCCAGGCCGGAAATACTCACGGGGATGGCCTTGGATTCTTCCAGTGCGTTGGCGTACCCGTCATACCACTCACCGTAACTCACCTGCGGATGCTGGCCGTAGGCAATGCTGATGATCTTGGCTGCTTCCACAAAGGTCACGTTTCTGTCCGGGCGGAACGTCCCGTCCGGATAGCCCGAGACGATGCCGTCGGCCTCTGCAGTGCAGACATACGGTGCAAACCATTGTTTCTGTACGTCTGGAAAACAGTTAGAGGACGTTGCGGGTGCAGCGGAGCCCAAAGAGCCCATGACGATTTTCAAAAACTCCGCGCGGTTGATAGGGCTGCTTGGGGCATACGCACTGCCGTCGGCTTGTCCGCTTACGATGCCTTTGGCGGCGAGCGCCTCAATGGCGGCCGAGTACTGGGTGTTTGCGGACACATCGGTAAATCGGGCGGCCAGTGCGGCTGCCGGTACCATGTTCAGGAACAGCGATCCCAGGATCACGCTCCGGAAGAATTGTTGGAACATAGGGGTGGGGGAAGACAGAGGCTTTTACGCGCAAGCGAAAAAAAGGTTACAAGAAAGTGACGTATGTGGGGTTTCAGATTACGGTTTTTGCAAGCCGCTCAATCTCCGATGCCGTCACCTGTTTGTCGCCGGAAGTATCGATCACATGGATATTTTGACCTGTTCTGGACAGTTTCCAGTACTCGTCATGAATGCGTCGCTGGAAATCCTCTTTTTCAAAAACGTCTTTTTCCGACCGCTTCTGCATGCGCTGCATGGCCACCGCAAACGGCGGAAGCGTGAAAAACGTGATGGCAGGCTGCGGGAAAGCATCATTGATCCTCTGGAGCTCGTCGGTGGGAAGCCCCTGTGCCGCCGCATACACGATGGTGGAATGCCAGTAGCGGTCGCAGATGATGACGTTCCCTGCATCCAGCGCGGGTTGTAAAACATGTTCCACGTGCCAGGTACGGTCCTTGCAAAACAGCAATTGCAGTTCCAGAGGGCTTACGTTCGCGCCTCCGCGCAGCATGGTACGGATTTCCGTCCCCACGGGCCCGCTGGTGGGCTCTGCGGTCTGGATAACCAAAAAACCCTGGGCACGCAGACGTTCAGCCAGAAAACCGCATTGGGTAGAGGTCCCTGTGGCGTCCGGGCCGTCCAGGACAATCAGCGGCATACGCACAGTGTACGGGCCCTGGGGGTACAAGGAAAAGCGGCCTCTTATACCCTTGAAATGTGAAGGAAATTGTACGCGCGTCACTTTTCAATTTTTCCCCCATGTCATGAAAAACAGTCGCCCTTGTCCTGCCCCCTCCGTAGAGCGTGTTACGGGAGAAAGCGCGCAAGTCCGCTTACCGGAGAGGCAGTCGGAAACATACAATCTGTATACCGATGCTCAGCATCTGGAAGGCTATCTCAATGTCCCTTCCGCTCTGCTCCTTCAAATAGGCTCAGGGAAAAATTGGCAGAGCCAATTTGTAAAAATGGCAAGCAAAATACAAGGCGTCCGAAAGTTTCTTGCAGAGCATCTTACCAGACTGGGCATGAATGATGCGGACATTGGCGACAAGGTGACACAAATCGTGAGTGCACATGAACACGAGGTTTTTCTTTTGGACAGATATCAAGCGCAAGTTGTAAGTCTTGCCAATAAAACAACGGCTGAAACAGAGGGCATACGGTTGCTGCTGCTAGGGATGTGCCGGGTTATCCAGGAGCGTATCCAGAAGATTCATGCAGAGCACTTGGCCAAGTGAGTATTCACTCCTAGACTCGTGCGCTATGGAAACATCTCCTTTTCTCAACCGGGAGCAAGAAAAAGCGGCTGTACCTCTGCTGAAAAAGGGGGATTTCCTTGATCATCCGGAGCGCGGATACTGCACCATTCTTTCTTTGGGTGAGACAGTGGTGCTTCAGCCGTGGCACGATGTGACTCAAAAGAACATGGAGATAACCGCCAAGGCACTCTGCAGGCTTTTGGACAAACCGAGAGTCCGTGAAAGCATTATTCGCCCTACAAAACAGGAGCGCATGACCGCATAAAAAAAGACCCCTCCCAGGGGTCTTTTCGATTGCATCTCAGAATCCCATCCCCCCCATCCCACCCATTCCGCCGTCGGGCATGGCGGGGGTCTTTTCCTTCTCGGGGATGTCCGTGATGGCCACTTCCAGCGTGAGGAACATGGCGGCGACGGAGGCGGCGTTCTCCAGTGCGGAGCGCGTCACCTTCTTGGGATCGATGACCATGGCCTTCACCAGGTCCTCGTATTTACCCGTGAGGGCGTTGTATCCCACGTTGCCCTTCTCGCTCTTCACTTTCTCCACCACCACCTTGCCCTCCGCGCCCGCGTTCTGGGCGATGTGCATGGTGGGGGCGGTGAGGGCTCCCTTCACGATATCGATACCGATCTGCTCATCGGCGCTTCCGCCCTTCAGCTTGCTCAAGGCCTCAATGGAGCGGATGTACGCCGTGCCTCCGCCGGGGACGATGCCTTCCTCTGCTGCGGCGCGGGTGGCGGACAGGGCGTCCTCCACGCGGTGCTGTTTTTCCTTCTGTTCCACCTCCGTGGCGGCACCCACCTTGATCACAGCCACACCGCCGGAGAGCTTGGCCAGGCGCTCCTGGAGCTTTTCGCGGTCAAAGTCGGACTTGCTGCCGTCGATCTGGTTTTTGATCTCCTCCACGCGGGCCTTGATGTCGTTCTTGTCACCGTCACCGTCAATGACCGTGCAGTCGTCCTTGGAGGCGATCACGCGGCGGGCCTTACCCAGATCCTCGATGGTCGCATTTTCCAGCTTAAGACCCACTTCCTCACTGATCACACGTCCGCCCGTGAGGATGGCAATGTCCTTGAGCATCTCCTTGCGGCGGGCGCCAAAGGCGGGGGCCTTGATGGCCAGGGTGTTGAACGTGCCCTTCAGCTTGTTCACCACCAGCACGGCCAGCGCTTCGCCTTCCACGTTCTCCGCGATGATCACCAGCTCCTTGCGTCCTTTCTGCGCCATGCTTTCCAGAAGGGGCAGGATTTCCTGGATGCTGCTGATCTTCTTGTCCGTGATGAGGATGTACGGTTTGTCGTAGACGGCCTTCATGCTGGCGGCGTCCGTCACGAAGTACTGCGAGATGTATCCCTGGTCAAACTGCATGCCTTCCACAAACTCTTTTTCGATCCCGAGGGTCTGGCCGGCTTCCACCGTTACCACACCGTCCTTGCCCACCTCGTCGATCACTTCGGCGATCAAATCACCGATCTCCTTATCCTGGGCGGAAATGGTGGCGACTGCGGCGAACTCCTCCTTTTTGCTGATGGTCTTCTTGATGCTGTCCAGGTAATGGGCGACGGCGTCCACGGCCTTCATGATGCCATTCTTGATGGAGATGGCGTTCTTGCCGCTGCTCAAGTGCTTGAGTCCTTCCTGCATGATGGCGTGGGCCAGCACCGTGGCGGTGGTGGTTCCGTCACCAGCGGCATCATTGGTCTTGGTGGCAGCCTCTTTGACCAGCTGCGCGCCCATATTCTCGAATGCATCCGGGAGCTCGATTTCCTTGGCAACAGTCACGCCGTCCTTGGTAACGGTGGGTCCACCGTATTTTTTATCGATGGCGGCATTGCGACCCAGCGGTCCCATGGTGGTGGTGACGGCTTGAGCCAGCTTGCTCACGCCTTTGAGGAGCTTTTCGCGGGCTTCTGCGCCCAGGAGGAGTTGCTTTGCCATATGCGTTGGAGAGAAAAATGAAAAGAGAAAAGTGAATAGTGTCGAAAATTAAGCGCCGATTTTTCCCAGGACGGAATCCAGGTGCAGGATCTTCACTTCCACGGTTTTGCCGTCCGTGTCCTTCAGCTTGATCTCATCACCCGCGTAGCGGCCGTAAAGAACGTGATCGCCCACTTTGAGGAAATCCTTGGGATTAGCCACTTCCTTGCCGTGGTCATTGGTGATCTTGCCGGATCCGAGTGCGATCACCACGCCTTCGCTCGGTTTTTCGCCGGAGGCCGTATCGGGGATGACAATGCCGGACTTGGTGGTCGTCTCGCGCTCAACGGGCATGACAACAACACGGTCGCCCAGAGGCTCAATCTTGACCGCAAGCTTGGGTGTGGAAGTACTCATAGGATGAAAGGGAAAGAAGCGAATCCGGTTCTGTACCGGAATTAGCAGTCGGGATTGTAGAGTGATAAATTGTAATTTCCAAGGGCGTTTAATTGACAAATATGCAGATTATTTGTTAATTTACTTACGATGCAGAAGTGGTGGTTTGTTACGGGCATCTTGAGCACCGCACTCCTTGCCGGCTGCTCGTCCACGTCCAGCAGTTCCGCTACCGGGAACGCCGTTCAAACCTTTGTGTCGCCTTGCAAGGCGGATGCGACGGGCGTTTGCTACGCGCAGGAAAAGCGCGTGCCGGATGATGCGGAGTGGAAAACGCTACAGGCGGAAATTCGGGGTATGCCGCAGGAAGTAGTGGATTCGCCCTCCAATTCGCAGCGTTCCTCCATCGTCACCGAGAAATCGTCACCCGCGGACTCTGCCTCTGCCACCATTCATGTTATTGGCGGAGAGCATTCATCGTCGTCCTCTTCATCACGCAATTCTTTTTCAGGGTCACGGAGCGGCTATGCGAGCGTGCTTGTGCACGTAGATGGACGGACCGTCTTTGCCAGTTCTCTCAATCGCAGTTCATCCTCCGCCAGCGCGCGCGACGTGAATGGCAATGTGATCGTGGGCAGAGCCAGTAACAGCCGCTGTCCGCGCAGTCGGTCGTTTTTGAATCTGTTCGGCGAAGACGAATTGACGAAAGGGAGTCAGGGTTGGACATTTCCCGTGCTGCTCAATGGGGATTGCCCGGTGACCGCCGCTATCCTCAAATATGGGGATAATCAGGGAGGATTTGGCGGGAGTTTGAGTTTAGGCGATTAAGAGTATTTGCAAATAATTATAAAATATTGTATAATGTGTCTTATGAAAACACACATTCATCTTGGCGATAAGCGTTGCATCGCCCTCCTTTCTATCTTCGCAACGCTCTGCTCCGTCTACGCTTTGGCGCTAGCTTACCGCCTGTCTGCCACTGCAGAACTCCTGCGGGCCGCTGTCATTCGTTCAACGGATGTCACGTGGCAAGTAGGGGACATGGGCATCACTCGCAGTGACCTGCGCAGCTACCAGCTGCCGCGGAATCGTCGCATCCTCCAGCGCCAGCAGATGAAGGTACAGCACACGGCTGCCCCCACTCGCTAATCTTCATGCAGTAGAGAAGGACGCCAAACGGCGTCCTTTTTATTCTGCATGCGAGGAATACACGTTATCCGTGTCCGGCCCCTTGTAGACACCGTGGACCAGGAGCCCGTCTACCGTCACGCCGTACAGCAGGCGTCCGCTGCCCATGGCAGGTGCGTATCCGTTCCAGCGGTAATTATCCAAAAGATAATCAGCACTGGATGCGCTCACAAAGCGAAGCCGCTCCCACTCTGCGCGCGGGAAGAGATCTCCATTGACGTATCCAACGCGCGAGGCGGTATAGAGGGGGACGGCGGGGCGCTTGTCGTGTGCCAGCACCCACTCGATGCCGTCCCTGTAGGACAGACTCCAGTAGTCCAAATCAAAGTTGCCGCGCACCAGGGAAGACGGAATGCTGAAGTACGCAAACTCGTGCGGGTGATTGACGGTCATCCATACGGCTGTCCAGACAAGGGACAGGCAGCAGAGAGACAGTAATGCTTTTTTAAGGAACAACTGGCGAATATTCCACAGTACGTGGAGTCCGCGAACGGCAAACAGGACAAATGCGGGATAGAGGAAGAGCAGGTGTCGCCACTCGTCAAAAATGCCCATGTGCAAAAGAACGAGCGCCAGATAGGGCAGCAGGATCCAGCCTCCAATGAACAGCCACGAGGATTCTGAGTGCAATACGGACGACGGCTGTTTGAGAAACGCGTATACGGTGTTCCCTAGGCCCACCAGGAAGAGAGCGCTATAGAGCAGGGGAGTGGTGATGAGTATCCAGACCGGCGCGTAGTGCCACGGTAATTGCGTGACCATGTGCCCCATATACAGGCCGCCCGCGGCACGCGTGGTGTTGTCGGCAAATGCGGATAGCAGATGGGTAACGGGATGGCTCCACAATAGGGGCCAGCTTGCGATGAGGAGAATCCAAAATAGAACGAGAAACGTTGCGGAGACGATCATGCACTGCCTCCAGGACCTGCCGCTGAGTCCCTTGTCCAGCACCACTGCGGCGATGGTGAAAAGCGGCAACAGGAACGCGAAAGGGCGCAGGCCCACCGCCAGGGCACACAGCAGCGCGTGTGCAGAAAGCCACCCCAGGGAGTACCCGCTTTTTCTGCACTGGAACAAGCTCCACATCGCAAACGTGAAGAACGCCAGGGCGGGCATGTCCTTGGGGTTGTGGAATGCCTGAAGGAAGACTCGCGGGCTCAGGAAAAGAAAAACCGCAGCAATACATGCGTATATCCAGTCCTCGAAGAGCATTGCTCCGATGGAATACAGGACACGCACAGCCGCAAGAAAAAGCAGGAACAGTAAGAAATGCCGGAAGAGCCAGATGGATTGTGCGGCCTCTATGCCTAAGACGCGTTGAGCCGCAAAAAGAAGCATGTGTACGAAGGGATTATGGAACTGCCAATCCTGCACTGCGGGCTGCGGCCCACCCATGAACAAGTAGGCATATTCCTGGACACCGGATGTATAGAGTGACGGCTCGTCAGCGGAAATCCCCACTGTCCTGTAGCCGAGGATTCCGGCAAGCAAAGCTGCAGAAAAAAATCCCCACAGCATTCGTGAGCGGATTTTGCGGTTTAGATGAAGACGGATCATAACTATAAGTCTTACAGCTTTTTTCCGGATCAGCAATTTGCCCAAAAACCCTTCACCTGCTTACTGTGAACAAGCTTGCACTGGCGAAGATGTAAGCTCCGTTCCGTAGTGCACCACGAGATAATATCTTTTCTGCGCGGTATTCTCGGCAATGCCTATTCCAATGCGCTGGAAAGAGGGATTCATCAGGCTATTGTAGTGCGGCTTGTCTTTGCGGTTTTTTTCGGAGAGATAGAAATCGAATGTGCTGCGGATCTCGTTGCTCAGCTTGCCAGTGCAATCCTTGGCTGCACAGCTGTAGGGGCCCCAGCCGATGTTTTCCGTAAACGTGTAACGATTGAGATTTTCAAAAGTCACTCCTTTATCAGAAAACCAGTCCTCAATCGCTGAGTAGTCGTAATACGGGCTGCCTTTATAGCGTTTGTGGTCGATACTGCCGCGCTTTGCGGCATAGGCTGCCCAGTTGCCCGCGGTGATGTTCAGATTTTCATCAAGGACGTAGGGTGCCAGACCCTTCTCCGCACGCAGCTGGTTGTTCCAGGAAAGCCAGGTGTCCCGCACCTGGTCCATGTTCACATCGTGCGGGAGGGAGGCTTCTGGCACGTTGATGCACGACTGCGCATGTGCCGCTACTGCGCACAAGGCACAACTTAAGATTCCTGCGGTCGCCGCAAACTTTCGCATGGATAACCACCGTATCATGAGGGCGGAGTTGCAACCAAGAATTTTTACCGGAGTCCGTGTCAGGAATGTTTCACTTCCGCGATGTCTAATGTGACAGTTGCCAGTGCTGGATGGCGGGCACCGGATGGATGAGCATGAGGATATTGAGTGTCAGATTGTCCCGGATAGTGAGCACCATGAACACTTCCAGTGCTATCAGTACGGCGAGTGAGGCTTTCCAGGAATACCGCCAGGCAAACCAGAAACCCAGAAACGTAAAAGAAACGTCTCCGAGTGAGTTGAGTATGCTATCGCCAAAGTAATTAAGGGATGCGGTGTCGTAACGATACTTATTAATGATGAATTCCGAATTTTCAAAAATTTCCCAGCCTGTTTCCACTGCCAGTGCTGCCACTAGCAGCCAAGCGACGGGAGCCTTCTTAAAAGCCAGGCGCAGAACCCAAAAGAAAATGAGACCGTGCAAAATATGAGACAGGGAGTACGGGTCCGCAAAATCCTGCGACGTTTCCGTGCTCCAGGCATTGGGAGTCCATACCCGCAATCCGCATTGGCAGTAATTGACGCGGCCTAGCGCATGCAGCGTGAATACCAATCCCGCCCCAAGCAAGAGAATGGCCAGGATAGTTGCCCCTGTGAACAGCCGCTCCGTCTTCATGCGGCTCATGGTACTCCACATCCCCGCAGTGAAGTGCGGATACGATTAAAGCGCGGTGATCAGCAACCGCGACTGAATGGTGCCCAGAAGAGGACTCGAACCTCCACATCCGTGAGGATACACGCTCCTGAAGCGTGCGCGTCTACCAATTCCGCCATCTGGGCATCTGTGAAAAGATCGGAGCCGGCGGAGCATACCACAGCTCCTGAGCCGTTCCTACCCCAAAGGCAATCCACGGGCTTCGTCTGGCGCTGCTCCTCGTTTATACTCGTTTTGCCTTCCCCCGCGCATATGAATACTACCGACGCCCTTTCCTTCGTCTCTGTATACAGGGACCTGGCCATGAGCTTGGCGATCCAATACGTACCGCACTTTGTGCTGGCCATTCTCGTGCTTTTTGTGGGGTTCCGTTTGGTGCGAATGCTGACCAGCATGATGGACAGGGCTTTGCATTCACAGCGCGTGGATCCATCGCTCCGGAGTTTTTCGGAGAGCGCGGTGGGGGTGATCCTCAAAATCCTGGTACTCATGACTGTCGCCAACATGATCGGCGTGCAGATGACGTCCTTTATTGCCTTCCTGGGTGCCATAGGATTAGCGGTGGGCCTCTCACTTCAGGGGAGTCTCAGTAATCTTGCCGGTGGAATCCTCATACTCTTTTTCAAACCCTTCCGCGTGGGGGACACCATCATCGCACAGGGCCAGGAAGGCACCGTGATGCGCATTGAGATGTTCAGTACGACACTGCGGGGAGACGACGGCCGTACTATCGTGATCCCCAACGGCGCACTCAGTAACAACGTGATCGTCAACCTGTCGCAGAAGAGTTGAGGTACACTGAACTCCGTGCATTCCCGTCTCACCGCGTCCCGCGTGATCCATGAGTGGCTGTTGCCTGCCGTCCTTGCTTGTACGGTGCTGTGGAAGGGGGGGAAGACTTTGGATGCCACATGGCTTTTGGGAATAGCTGCCGTCGCCATCACGTATGGTGCCTATTGGAAGGCGCGTTCGGGGAAGGCGCACGCAAGGCCGGTACACTGGACCACGTGGGCAGCGCTCATGGGTTTTCTTGCCTGGTCCATCGTAAGCTTTGCCTTCTCGCTCACGCGCAACTACGGCTTGGACGAGATCCTGAGGGATTCCTCCTGTGCACTCATTTTTCTGTGGGTTCTCCGTTGGGCATCGGATTTTGATAAACAGAGGTTCACGACCACTCTTTGCATCTGCGTCCTCCTTGCCTGCCTTGGCGGCATTGCCGTGTATTGCCTGCAGCCCGTGAACCGATTTGTCGGTTCGTTTCTGGACTGGCGGTTTCAGACCGACTATTGGCCCAATGCCTGGGCGGAGTTCCTCCTGCTCTGCTGGCCGCTTTTCCTTCTCTGGGCTCGTAGGACGTGGAGGCTGCCGGGCGTCTTTGTGACGGGAATCGTTTTGGGTTGCCTGACACTCAGTTATTCGCGCGGAGCAATACTCTCGTTTGCGGGTCAGACGGCGTTCATCGCCCTGGCAGCCGCATGGCTCAACGCCAAAAAAAACTTCGCCGATCTGGGAAAAGCAGCAGGCATCACCATTATGGTTCTGGGTGCGCTCACCGTGGGCACCTTCGCCGGGGTCAATGCCCTGCGCTCCACGCAGTTTCCCGTGGAATCCGTCGTGAAGCGCGCTCAGTTTGAGACAGCGGAAAAGAAAACGTCCATCAACGAACGCCGGGATTTCTGGGAACAGGCTGTGCAGCTCACGCGTGAGCGCCCGCTTTTGGGGTGGGGTCCCTATGCTTTCCGCTTTGCGCAGCAGCCGCTGGAACGCAATGTCATCGCCACGGCAGACCATCCGCACAACGTGTTTCTCAAGCTTTCCCTGGAGCGCGGCATACCCGCATCCGTGCTGTTCGGGATGTTCATCGTCCTTGCGCTTTTTCCCGCTCTCAAACGCCTCCTACGCAAAAAAGGTTCAGCGGATCTGGCATGGGAGACTGCGGCGATGGCGGGAGTGTTGGGCACACTGGCGCACAATATGATCGACTACAATCTGCAGTTTGTGGGTATAGCTCTCCCCTTTACGCTGATGCTCGGGTACTTGGCGAATAATGAAACGTCTCCCGTGCGCGGAGGGTCATGGCAGCGCCGGGGGGAAATATTCCTGGCACTGCTCCTGGGAGCCACGCTCCTCTGGGAGGGACGGATGCTGTTCATCACCGCCATGGGGAGGCACGCGGAAGCCGCGGGCCGTACGGACGAGGCGATTTCCTGGTATGACTTGGGGAAGAACGAGATTTTCTCACGCGATCTTCACTTAAGCCGCGCCGTACTGCGTCTGGGGGAAAAGAACTTTGCTGCATCGCAAGCTGCCATTGATGATTATAAGAAGGACAACGCCATCGATCCTCGTGTTTGGATTATCCAGGGCGAGCTGTATCTGGCGCAAAACAACAACGCAGCCGCGGTGGAAGCTATGCGTATTGCGTGGGATACGGGGCGTATGAATTACCTGCAGCCGCTTCTCCGCGCGCTGCAGCTGCGCCAGCGCGGAATTGATGTCCCCTGGCTGACGCAAGAGGACGCCATCACCACCTTCCGCCTGTACGCCGAGTCTATCTCGCGGAACGACCACTTCATCGCACTTTCCGATAACGTGGAAATACTCGGCCAGATCCTGCCGTACCTTGTGCGCAGCTACCCGCCCCAGTCAAAGACGCTGAATGATCTGTACAGAGCCGCAAAGTCCAATGCCGATGCTGAACGGTCTGCCACGGCTTCCCGGCAGCCGGGCATATTGTGGTAAGCAATACATGGCGGTAGAGTTGCGGTACTTTCTCATCATCCTATGAAGCGTCTGTTTGTCATGTCTCTCTGCATTCCGCTTGTTCTTACCGCCTGCGGTAAAGGCAAGGTGAAAACAGATCCCGTCATAGGCAAAGAGGTTCTCAATACCGTCATGCCCACCGGCCCCGTGCGGCATCCGCAACACGGCTTGGAAACATGGTTTGCCGTTGGTGCCATGAAAGGCGAGAAGAAAACCAATGCCAACGGTGTTGCGCAGGTTCACGTTTTTGAAGACAAGAATTCCATTGTCGACGTGCGTCTCAATATCGAAAAGGCTCCCAAGGGAAAGCAGTACGGAGTCTGGGTGGAGCTTGCTGACCAAAGCAAAGTACGCGTGGGCGAATTGGCCAGCATTCTGGGGGATGTTCGGCATGCAGTGAACGCTACCGTCCCGCAGGATCTGACTGGGGCGATGGCCGTGGTGGTGACGCTGGAAGCACAAGGCGCACCCAATCCTTCCGCTGCCAGTATCGCCACCGGCCCGCTCAAGGAGCGGAAGAGATGATCCGGCTACGGCTCCAGCGCAGGCGTTAAAGGCGTCTGCCCGTGTTTACTCGTGTTTTGCTCGCTCCCGCTTTTCAGCTGAAGCTGGGGATGGTCATCACCAGATCCAGCGTCAGGAAGGAGATAACCAGCACGTGCGTGAGCACAAGCGGTAGGACAGCGAGCGGGGTAAATTGCTTCACTGTGGACATAAAATCCCCTGATAAGGGGTAGAACAGTGTAAAGGATCCTGTAAAAATGTCTAGAATACTTAACCTGGTTCAAATCCGTTTTTAACGCTGTTTTTGAATACAAAACATCGGGGTTTGCCCACTTTCAGTGCCGCATTTGAGAGGCTGTTGGCGAATGCCCCTTCCTTCACTATGATCCCCTGCGTTGTCGGGACGTAGCTCAGTTGGCTAGAGCGCACGGTTCGGGACCGTGAGGTCGGAGGTTCAAGTCCTCTCGTCCCGACCATCCAATGTCCATCTTGCAAGAGCGTTTGATGTCTTCCGCGGGGATTGGGGTATCATTTTAGGGTTTCCCCCCATCGTTTATGGTGTCGCTCTTACAGCCGTATCCCGCTCTCGCCGTCGCCTCCATTATCCCCCTAGCCATAGGGTTCTTGTGGTACGGTAAATGGCTGTTTCTTGTGCCGTGGAAAAAGATGACCGGCATAACGGATGACATGCTCCAGAAGGGTCCTCCGCCCGCCGCCTTTTTTGTGTCCGTTCTGAGCGGCTTCATGTACGTCATCGCGCTCCGCATGTTTTTGGCGCTGGGCACGCCGGTATGGGTGACGCTGTTTGTGGGTTCCGTTTTATGGCTGATATTCGTATTCCTGCCGCAACTGGTACAGCATCTTTTTGACAGGAGACCGTACACGTTACTGCTGATCAATACCGGCTATCAGCTGGCCAATATCCTGGTGATCTGCTTGATCATCGGATACTGGGGCTGAAGAATGGATTTTCTTTCTCCTTTTCCTCACTCCTCATGAAAAACAAGCCTCTTCTCATCATCGGCGCCGTTGCGGTTCTCCTGATCGTGTGGGTTTGGAGTTCCTACAATGGCCTCATTCGTTCGCAGGCACAGGTGCAGGCTCAATGGGCGCAGGTGGAAACGCAGTACCAGCGCCGTTTTGATCTGGTGCCTAATTTGGTAAGCACAGTGAAAGGCGCTGCGAATTTTGAACAGAGCACTTTTACCGCAGTCACGGAAGCCCGCAGCCAGTGGCAGAGTGCCGGAAGCATCAATGCCAAGGTGGATGCGGCAAACCAGTTTGATACGGCGCTCTCGCGCTTGATGGTCACTGTGGAGGCGTATCCCCAATTGCAGGCGACGCAGGCATTCCGTGATCTGATGACGCAGCTGGAGGGAACGGAAAACCGCATCGCCGTGGCACGCAAGGATTACAACGATGCCGTCAATGCATATAACATCCGTACCCGCACTTTCCCCGCCAACATCATGGCCGGGATGTTCGGCTTCCGGGAAGAGAAAATGTTCCAGGCTGCGGAAGGAGCTTCCAGCGCACCGGCCGTTCAATTCTAAGAATGCCCATGCGCGCACTCCAGAGCGTTGCAATCGTCACCACCGTCCTGGGCATGACCGGGACGGTGCTGGCGTATGACGTTCCGTCCAATGACGGCTTTGTGACGCAGTACATGTCCGAAAAGGGCGCTGCGACGGTGTTGACCAGCGAGCAAGAAGCGTCGCTGGAGGGCACCCTTTCTGCGTATGAAAAGCAAACGAGTAATGAGATCGCGATTTTCATTACGGACTCACTCCATGATCAGCCCATTGAGGATGTAGCCAATACGGTGTTCCGCGCGTGGGGGGTGGGGAAGAACGACAAGAACAACGGCATCCTGATGGTATTGGCCGCAGCGGACCACAAGGTACGCATTGAAGTCGGCTACGGTCTAGAAGGTGCTGTTCCGGATATCGTCGCCAAGGGCGTTATCGATACCGACATGACCCCCCAGTTCCAGGAGGGAAAATATTTTGAGGGTCTTACCGCTGGTGTTGATGCGCTCATCAAGCACATTGGCGGTGAGTACACCGCGGACCGTTACGCAGATTCAGGTAGTGATACCTTCCCCTTTCTGCTTTTCGTCGCATTCATTCTTTTCCAGATATTCGGAGCATGGATGGCTTCCACCAAATCGTGGTGGCTGGGTGGAGTATTGGGGGGCGTATTTGGCCTCATTGCCGCTCTGGCATTCAACTGGTGGCTATCCATTCCGCCCTTTATCCTGTTTGGATTGCTGGTGGATTATGTGCTGTCCAAAAACGCGTCACGCTTTGGGAAGAATAGACGCGGACGCTGGGGTGGAGGCTTTGGGGGTTTTGGAGGAGGAATGGGGGGAAGCGGAGGAGGTGGATTTGGAGGTTTTGGGGGAGGAAGCAGTGGCGGAGGCGGTGCAAGCGGCAGCTGGTAAAGATGTGTATTTTTGTGACCAATCTATAAGACAGGCGTAGTATGAGCAGCATGCGTCTTCGCTTGTTTCTCACGGGTGCGCTGTTTCTGGCGCCCACACTGGCTTTTGCGGCGGACGGAGGATTTACCGTCGTAGCAGAAAGTTCCCAGGGAACCATCCCCCGCGGCGCGCAGCGCGTTCCCGTTCTCACGCTGTACGTTGATACCCCATGCACCGGTACCCCCGCCATTTCGGAGATCGCTGTACGGCACCAGGGGCAAGGCGATATTGCCGATATAGACCAGCTCTATGCGTTCATGAACGGAGAGCGCGTTGGGAAAACAGGCGCCAAAGTGCGCCGGGACGGTGTGGCGCGGATCTCTCTGCAGGGTATTCAAGTGCCTGCGTGCGTAAAAGGAGTACAGATCCAGATTGTCGCGGACTTTGTGCAGAATTCCTCTGTGTACGGGGAACACCGTTTTGTCATCCCGGATTCCTCTTCCATTGCCGCAAGCGCGCCGGTGACTCTCATGCAACAGAAGACTGCCGCTGTCATCCGTTCTGTAGGGCAAGAGACCGGTACGGTCGTTGTGGAATTTCTGCCGCTGACGGAGACCGTGAGTTACGGAGACCGGAGGACGGTTGCCCGCCTGCGCCTGTCGGTTTCCGGTAACCGGGACCAAGGTATCAGCGCCATTACTTTCACCAATCAGGGATCTGCCACCAATGCCGATCTACAGAACCTGTACGTTGCCAACACCCGCGGAGAGGCACTGACACTTTCCGCGCCAGCCCTTATGAATGACCATGTTCAGCTCGTCTTCGTTAAACCGCTCAGCCTCAGGCGCAGCGAGGTCAGACTCCTGAATCTTGTTGCTGATGTGAAGGCCAGCAGACGGCGCACTATCCGCTTTTCCGTGGAACAACCTGTAGATGTGCAGGCGTATCCCGCCCGGTAGAGCACGGGATACTGTGTTTTCCTTTCCGCAAGTGGTTGACGAAGGGCGGCCTATTACACTGTTCTGCGATGCGTAAACGTCTATCCATAGGTTTCATGCTGATGGGAATACTGCTGCTGCAGTCCTGTAAACGTCAGGGCTCTCTGCAGAGCGACGATGTATTGCGCAAGGCGGTAACGGCAGGCAGCCAGCTGCAGTCCGCGGATTTCGATGCGAAGATCGATTTCACCCTCACCAATGCGGTCATGCCGTGGAAGGGCTCGCTGCATTTGACGGGGGCTGTGGCCAACGGCGGCAGGCAGTCGGACGTGACCGCCCATGCCGTTGTCAGTGCCTCCGGGAAATCGCCTCAAAATATCCAAGGTGATGCGCGTCTAATCTCTGATGCTGATCAGCAGTATTTCACCGTAACCACGCTCAATGCCCAGCCGGAGCTTCCTCTGGTCACACAGCTGCAAAAGGCTGCAGGTACATGGTGGCACACGGCCTCCCCCCAGTCGTCTCCGGAAGAAATCAGCCCGGATCCCGTCATGCTCAAGGCTCAGGCAAGTGTAGTTAAAGTCACGCAGGATCACGGACTGGAGCGTGTCCGGGGTCACGATGCGTATCATTACTCCGTTGTGCTGGATCCGCAAAAACTGGTGGAATTCATGAAAACTCTTCCCGACCAATCACAATCGGGCAAGTTACTGGAACAGTTTGGAAAATATGATGTAGCGGGCGAACTCTGGATCAATGCCGAATCGTTTGCATTGGAACGCGGACAATGGGTAATAAGCGCCAAGGACCAGTCTGGCATGCAAATGCATATTTCTGCGGATTTTGAGCACCAGAACGATGCCCAGAAAATCTCCCCCCCCAAAGAGTTCCAGGAGTTCTCCGGCCAGGACATGTTCAACTTTATGCCAATGACGCTGCCAAATACCTCCGCTTCCTCCCACCCCGCGCAATGAGCGATCCCGTGTCACCGGCCGGAACTTCCGTGGATGGCGTACAGAAACCGGCGGCGCAGCCGCCACTACAGCAGCCTGTTTCACTCCCTGCATCCGTCAGTGCCGCGAAGCGCGGGATACTGGGTCTGGGCAGCGTTGCCTACATCGCCTATGTTGTGTGGTGCGCCTCGCTCCTGACCATGTTCCCAGATCCGGCTGCGGGGAACACCGCGCTTCTCCGGGCGGGAATCGTTTCGGTTGCGCTGGTGGGTCTGGGCCTTCTCGGCGTGTCTCTTTTTGCACTCCGCCGCATAGGGAAATCCGCAACATCCACAGCCACCCGCCGTTTGAGCATCATCAAATTGAGCCTCGCGGTTGTCCCGTTACTTGCGCTCAGTGCCATTGTCCCTCCAGCCGTTCTGCGTGAGCCACCACTGCCTCTGGATATTGTGGATCCCACGGATCCTTCGCGTTTTGTCGCTCCCGTTACCGTCACACTCAGTGCCGAGCGAGCGGTGGAGATTCTCCGCAAGCGAGGCTTGAAGGTGATTAAGTTTCAGTGGGACACGGAT
>CAYMAT010000002.1:27142-53526 GCA_964388495.1 uncultured Candidatus Peribacteria bacterium | reverse complement strand
CCGGCGCCATGACCGGTGCAGTGGCCAGTGCACCCGTCCTGTCGCCGCAGGATCGTCTGCTTGCGGAGCGTCTGGGCACGCGGATCCAGAAACGCTTTGGGTACCGTCCGTCCACATCTTCGCTCCTGCAGGCCGCCAAGACACAGCGCATGCTGCTCATGCGCCAGTTCCGGCTCCAGTTTGCCGATAAGGATACCGGCGCGGAATTGGCGTCCGTCCGTTTTTCCGCTGAAGAGCACCCGCGCTGGGTGAAGATAGACGTCACCCCGTCCGCCATCCGCGTCCGGTTGGATACCTTTGCCATGGCCGAGGATGTGGTAGCCAGTCTTCCTCAGGAGCTTGCGCCGCCGGAAAACGCCGTCATCACCGGTATCGCGACGGATGACTTTGGCGTGAAGCGCGCGGTGATCACCGGGCAGGCTCGCCCGGGGTATGCGGTCAGTATGCAGCAGGCGGTGCAGGGCATGCGACGCGCACTGCTTACCGGGCAGCAGCTGGTCATTGCGGATGTGCAGCGCGCTCCCGGCGGCATTCTCAACGCCAGCGGGGTGGAGATGGGTGATCTCTCCTACCTTGCCAGCGGCCATTCGGATTTCTCCGGATCCGGTGACGGGCGCAAATGGAACGTGCGGAAGGGGCTGGACGACCGTCTCAACAACATCGTATTAGCCCCGGGCGAATCCTTCTCCTTCTTAAAGGCCTTGGGGGATTTTCCGCGGAACGGCCCGTGGAAGGAGGCGCTGGGCATCTTCAACGGCGGGGACCTGCTCCCCACGGTGGGCGGCGGGTTGTGCCAGGTGGCCACCACGGTCTTCCGTGCCGCGGTCAATAGCGGTGTGCCCATCACCGAGCGCGAAAGCCACAGTCTCTTCGTCCATTACTATGAGATGTATGGCGTTGGACTGGATGCCACCATCTTTGCCGGAAAGCAGGACTTCACCTTCATCAACGACACGGGGAATTACCTTTTCCTTCAGGCGTATGCGCGGGAGGAGGAGGCATTCGTCGACGTCTACGGCACACCCGACGGCCGGTCCGTGCAGATGGCCGGTCCCTACTTTGGAGCCACAACGACGGCATTTGACGGCAAGCGCAGACTGCACGGCAATGAAATTGGTTGGAAGCGTTCTGTGGTGTCCGCCAGCGGCTCCGTGAGCACGGATACCTTCGTTTCCACGTACCGATCGCTCCCCCACTCCGTCGTGAAGAAATATTCTGCGGTTGCCGTGGCAAATTGATTGCACATAAAGACAAGATTAACGTCAAATCGCTTTGGCTGTTGTGTGCGTGAATTTCGTCTGTATGCTGCGCTCACTACTTGTTTTACCCCATGCATGTATGATGCCGAATGAACAGCAGTTGCCGCCGTGGCTCGGTTTTGTGGTGGGACTCCTTGGAGGTTTCGCCGTTTCCGCACTTTTGATCGGTTTGGTCCTGGGCTACTCCGTTGCCGGAACCATGCCCTCCATGCCTCGCCAGCAGGTGGCTGATCAGCCAAAGGCGCCCGCCGCCCCGTCCGTTCCGGACGCCGCGCCCGCCCCGGCCAACGTTCCTGCTATCACCAGCAAGGACCACGTCCGCGGTCCCAAGAACGCCAAGATCACGATTATCGAGTACTCGGACTACCAGTGCCCCTTCTGCAAGCGTCACCACCCCACCATCCAGCAGGCCATGAAGGAGTACGGCAACGACGTAAACTGGGTCTATCGCCACTTCCCGCTGAGTTTCCACCAGTACGCACAGAAGGCCGCTGAAGCCGGCGAGTGTGCCGCGGATCTGGGCGGTAACGACGCGTTCTGGAAGTTCACGGACGCTGTCTTCGCCGATGCCGACGAGCCCACGCCGGCCGTTCTGGACAAAGCAGCCGCAGCCGCAGGGCTCAACGCCGCAAAGTTCAAGGATTGCGTGGATTCCGGGAAGTTCGCCCAGGCGGTCAAGGATGACATGCAGGGCGGTATCGATGCCGGTGTCCAGGGCACCCCGGGCAACTTCATCATCAATAACGTCACCAAGAAGACCCAGGATGTCTCCGGCGCCGTTCCGTATTCCTCCTTCAAGTCCACCATCGACCAGATGCTGGCAGGAAAATAATCTCCAACCATGCGTACATCCGCCTTCTCCCTCGGATTTCTCTCTTGCACTCTCCTGCTGACCGGATGCTGGGGCCCGTCCCCTGCCCCGGTCAGTGAGGAGGAGGCGTCTTCCAGTTCCGTACGCGCCGCCACGCAGTTTGTCACCTATGAGGGCACGGTGCGTCTCCCCGGTGACGGCAGCCCGTATTTTGTGCTGGATAGGGGTGACGGTTCCACGGTGTACGCCCAGAGCTCCACCATCAATCTGGACGAGCGCGTGGGCACCCACGTTCGCATCTCCGGCAATGCATCACTGTCCCAGGACGGCGTGCATGTCTTGATTGACGTCACATCGGTCTCGGATACCCCGGACAGCGAGGAGCCGGAAGTGCTCACGGAGGACGGCGGCAGCTCGCTGTCGTCTGTGGAGGCTTCCTCATCGTCCGCTTCCCCCGTCCTGTCCTCTTCCAGCGCCGCTGCAAGCAGTGTCCTGAGCAGCGCCCGCAGTTCCGCCCCGGCTTCCTCCCGCAGCTCCTCGGCTGCAAGCAGCGTGGCGTTGTCCTCGTCTTCCTCCGTCTTAAGCGATACCACACAGGATGCAAAAACATCCGTCATGGCTAAAGCCAAGACCGATGCCTCGCTCTTCACGCAGAAGTACTGCAGCACGCATGTGGGATTCTGCATTTCCGTCCACAAAAACTGGTACTACCAGTCCTTTGGCGTCAATGTTCCCCCTTCCCTCTGGCACGTGGAAATCGGTCCGGAGCCCGTGGAGGACGTGGGTGACGGCGTCATCATTTTCACGCTGCAGTCCGGAGACCTTTCGGGCACTGACGGTTCCGTGGAGACGCACGGTGATTACATTGTGGTCATGAAGCAATGGACCGGAGGCAAGCACTTTGAGGTGTCTGCGCCGGCGTCCCTCCGCTCCGCAGCGGAACAGATTGCCGCAAGTCTCACGGTCTACCAGGACGGACAGTAATCGCGGCGCTTCAGCGGATGGTGTATCATTTTTCCCATGCAAAGGTTTTCGTATGTGGCGCGGGCCCAGGACGGTTCCCTCTCCCGCGGCACCATTGAGGCCCGAGGGATCAACATTGCCCGTTCCAGTCTGCTCCAGACGTATACGGATATTCTGGATCTAGAGGCCCTGCCGCCAGATGCGGCGGACACCGGGCCCGCATACCGCTACCTCCCGCTGGTGGAGACGCTCCGGCTGTACTGCGGCTGGCTTTTTGCCTTGCTCTTTGTCCTCTACGGCGTGGGGGCTCCCTTGCTCCTCTTCTGGCATGTCCAAAATCCCCTTCTGCGGGAATGGGTGCTTGCCCCCCTCTTCAATGACGTGGCGCTTGCGGCCTTCCTCTTCCTTCTGGCCACCGCACTGCACAAGGCGATGCGGGGCGGCATGATTCTCGCGCTGCTTCTGTGCCTTTTGAGCATGGCAGCACTTGCGCTGCACATGGCTGCACCGCTGCGCGCGGGGTTCTTTTCCTGACCGGTTACAGGCCCAGCTGGCGGCGGATCTCGTCTGCCTGGTTCTGTTCCTGCTGCTTGGCGTTCTGCTGGACCAGGACGGTCTGGAGATCTTTCCAGTCCTCGCCGTGCTTCTGCTCCAGCTTCATCAGTTGCAGCAGGTGCTTGGGGCTCAGCTCACCGAACTTGCGCTTTTCGTCCTCCAAAATCTTCTGCAGCTCGTCGATCTGGAACTGGCTGAGCTTGGGGATGGCCTGGATGATGCGCCATTTTTCATCGCGCGTGAGCGAGATGCTGCCGCGCAGGAGCGAAAGGAAATTCTCGTGGTCAAACGTGGTTTCCGGATGGGCCGGGATCACGATGTTCTGGTTGTTGAGGCTGGCGGTAATGCTGCCAAAGCGGTAGTTACCCACCTGCGCCAGGATCTTGATGTCTTCATCGTCAAACCCCATCTCCTTGGTGGCGGCAACGCCGGGAGGCGGGGGCGGTGGGCCGGAATCCTGCGGTGCAGCCCCCTGATCTCCCTGTTGGCCGCCTGTGCCTGCGCCAGCCTGTCCGCCACCCTGCGGCGGCGTGGGAGGTGCGGCAAAGACCTGCGTGGGATCCAAACCACCCTGGGGGACGTTGTCTCCCGGACGGGGGGGAGGATTGCCAGCGGTACCGGAACCTTGGGTTTGGTCAGCCATAGAAAGGGGGAACGGTGACAGTGTAGCATCCGTTTCCCCCTTGAGAAGTCATCTTTGCTTATTGAGCGGCGGAAAGTGAGGTTCCAATGCGGATTCCTTCCATTTGGCCATAGGCGGATTTCTGCAATTTTTGGTCTGCCGTTTCACCCGGTCCAAATTTACGGGCGATATCAATGTTCCCATTGAGATAAATCAAATTTTCTCCGGCAGGCGCTGCCCCCAACGAGCGAGCCAATGTAAGTTTGGGACTTTTTTCTGTCCGTGAACCGGTCCTCGTCACCAGCTCCACCTGTCGCCTGTGGTCGTCCACACGCGTGGCTATGCGTTCCAACTGCGCAAACTGATCTTCCGGGGTCTCCGTGTGTGTGATGATGTTTCCAAAACGGTCCACAAAAGCCACATGCCAGTCTTTGCGGGGATCAGGGATGGAAGAAATGGGTGCATCTATCAAATTCAGTCCGTGCTGGGGGTCCAGCAAAATGGGCGTGAGACTGGAGCGGAACTGCTGCGTATGGTCGTAGAGACCGTTGTGCGGATCATGGGGTCCGGGATTGGGCAGATACTGCAGCGTCTCCACTTTGTTTTTGATGGCGGAGAGAAACGAGAGGGGCGTTGCCACAACGCGGATACTGCCACCTTTGAGTGTAGCCAGGTAAAACGGCTCACCGTTCTGCTGCTTATCTCGCGGGGCAGAATTGAGGAAAACGCCGGTTTTCAGTTCACGAGCGGCTTTTTTCCGTTTATCGGAAATGTCTTTCCGCCCATCCAGTTCATCGTGCAAATGCACGATCATGCGGAGGTAGTGCGAAACGATGTCTTCCTGGCCCCAGATATCTAATTCACGGTGAGAGGGGTACATGTACCTTCCGCGGAGATCAGTAGTGATCTGGACGTCTAGGTCGGGTTGGCTGAGCGGATCCCATTTACGGTGACCTCCGTAGGTGTCGGAGAAAAAATAGGTGCGTCCAGGGAGGGCATCGGCGTTGTCCGGTGCGGTGTTATCGGGAGTGTTCATGATGGGACGGGGGTAGGGAAAAATAAAAAGACAAAGAGAGGGTCATGCCCGCATGAGCATGCAGTCGGTGAGGTGGTAGAGGATGAAGAGCTTCATAAGCGATAAAAAAACCGCCCCGTGCGAGGCGGTCAGGTAAGGTGCAGATCAGAAATTACCTCCGCCTCGGTGAGAGGGTGCGCATCATCATGGACATCATGGCCGGCGAGCGATGCATGGAGGTCATCTGCCGGGATGCTAGGCGCGGTGGTGCACTTGCGTCAAATACCGCGCGCCTTCATCACATTTTTCCGCTTATCCATGCCGTTTTTTCAGATACCCGTCCGGGCGAAAACGCGTAAACCCAGCGCTTTTTCCGCCGCGCGCCGCGCGCGGGCGATCACATCCGGGTTCAGGAGCATGGACGCTTCCGCATCCGGGATTCCGCTCTGACGCAGGCCGTAGAGTTCACCCGGTCCACGCAGCTTCAGGTCCATCTCGGCGAGCAGAAAACCGGAGTCGTACTTTTCCATCGCCTTGAGCCGCGGACTTTCCGCCTGGGAGGGGTTGCTGGTGAAGAGGAAACAGTAACTCTTGAAGTCCCCCCGTCCCACGCGCCCCCGGAGTTGGTGCAGCTGTGCCAGTCCAAAACGCTCGGCGCCTTCTATGCAGATGATGGTGGAGTTGGGCACGTCGATGCCCACTTCAATCACCGAGGTACTGACCAGCAGGTGGCTCTTTTTGTCGCGGAAGTCCTGCATGATGCGCTGCTTTTCCGCGCTGTCCATTTTCCCGTGCAAAAGTGCCACGGTGAACTCCGGGAAGCTTTCACGCAGGCGGTCCGCTTCCGCGGTCACGTTCCGCACGTCCGCCAGTTCGTCGCTTTCCTCAATCAGCGGACAGATGACGAATGCCTGCCGCCCCTCGCCCAGCTGCTGCCGGATGAACAGCTCCACGGTTTTGCGGTTTTTGGGATTCACCACCGTGGTATCAATCGCCTGGCGTCGCCCCGGTTTTTCCAGGAGGACAGACAGGTCGTGGTCACCGTACGCCGTGAGCGCAAGCGTGCGGGGGATGGGCGTTGCGGTCATGCTGAGGAGGTGCGGGCTGCCTTTTTCGCGCAGACGCCTCCGCTGGTTGACGCCAAAGCGGTGCTGCTCGTCGATGATCACCAGGCGCAGATCGCGGAACTGCACCTTGTCTTCAATGAGCGCGTGCGTGCCCACCACGATGTCCACGGTGCCGTTCATGAGCCCGTCGCGCACCGTATCGGATTCCGCTGCCGTCATGGAACCGGTGAGGAGCGCCACGCGCGGGAGCGGGAAGTTCTTGATGCTCTCGGACGCGGTGGTCTGCAGATACGTGTGGAATTGCAGCAGCGTGCGGCTGACGCTGGCTGCGTGCTGGCGGGCAAGCACCTCCGTAGGCACCATCAGCGCGCACTGTGCGTGGTGATGCAGCACGTGGGCCATGACGGACACGGCGACGAGTGTTTTGCCGGAACCCACGTCCCCTTCCAGCAGGCGGGACATGGGGACACTGCGTTCCATGTCCTGCAGGATCTCAAAAATGGCGATGCGCTGGCTCTTGGTGGGCTCGTACTTGAGGGAGCGGAAAAGACTGCGTATCAGCTCCGCGTCCATGGGCGTTTTGATGCGGTCACTCCCCAGTTCCTGCCATTCGCGCTTGCGGCTGAGCGCCTCTTTCTGCAATTCGAACATGCGCTCAAAGGCCAGTCTCTGGTGCGCGCGGTCTACGGCTGCGGGGTCCTCCGGGAAGTGCAGCGCCTCCACGGCCTCGCTCCGCTTCATCAGTTTTTCCTCGTCCAGGACTTCCTGCGGAAGCGTCTCGGGCAATAGGGTGATGGCGGGGCGGATGAGGCTCATCTTCTCCCGCAGCCAGCGTGTGTTGATGCGGTCGTGCTGCGGATAGACGGGCACCAGCCTGCCGGAGTGCACGCGGGGCTTGTCGCCGAGTGTTTCAAACGTGGGGCTTTGGAATGTCACCTTGCGTCCGTTCAGTGCCAGCTTGCCCGTGAGCGCCGTTTCCTTGCCCTCCTCCAGCATTCTCTGCAGATGCGGCTGGTTGAACCACACCACGTCCACGGTATCCCCTTGGGTGTCCGTGAATTTGGCCTGCAGAAGTTTTCTCCCGCCGCGGATGCGCACCAGTTTGATCCCCGTCAGCACGCCCACGATGGTCACTTTCTCCCCTATCTGCGCGGAGGCGATGGTGGAGCTCTGCGTCAGGTCCTCATGCGCGCGCGGGAGGTAGAGCAGCAGGTCTTCCACCGTGCGCAGGTCCAGGCTCTCCAGGGATTCCACAAAATCGCGCGTTGTGCGCAATACAGCCGGTAGTGGCGTTTTGAGGTCCATCCCGATTCGTATTCTACGCGGAATTCTGCTATAATAGGGAGTAATCCATGGGACATTTTCTCCGCACCATAGGCGTGCACAAAGACCTCTCCGTGGCGGAGCAGATCAAGGCCGGTCAGGCCACGGGAACGGACATGGACGAGAGGCATAAAAAGTTCCTTGCGGATCTCATTGCGATGATCGACAAAAAGGAGATCGACGTGGTTGCTCCGGAGAGTCTTCTGCGCCGCCAGGCGTATGACGCGCTGCCGGAGGACGCGCGGGGCGTGGTGGATTTCGCCATCGTGAATATCGCCGACCAGATCCGCCGCATTGAGGGGTATTTCCGCAGCACCCAGACGCCCAATGCCTCTCCCCAGCTCCAGACGATGATCGAGCACCTGTGGGACATGAAGTCCCGCCTGGAGGAAAAGCACGGTGATGTTCTTAAGATTTAAATCCCTTCTATGGTCAAAAGCTCCGCTCCCCGCAACGAGACCGGCCCCGACAATAACCGCGAGAACGCCGCGGATCCCGGGCGCGAGGCTTTGCTCAAGCTTTCCAAAATGGTGCTGACGTCTGCCATGCAGCAGGACGCGCACCTAACGTACATCGCCCGCAAACGCGCGCCCGTGGTGGAGGCCGCACGCAGGAGCGAAGAGCGGTTGGCGTTGTCCGTGGATCCCAACAATCCGGATAACCCCTACCGGAAACAGGTCATGCCGGCGTAATCCAGCGTATGCGCTGGTCGTTGCGCCACCACGTCTTTTGCCTGCGCGCGAAGGCCCAGGTTTTGGCGAAGATTTCCTCCGTGAGTTTTTCACGGTTGATATTTTCCGATGCGAGGGCGGCGCAGATCTCCCGGTACCCGTGGCTCATCATGCCCGGGTCGTTCGCGGAATATCCTCGTGCCAGGATGTTGCGTACCTCGTCTATCCACCCGTTTGCGAGCATGTCCGTGAGACGGCGCCGGATCCGTTCCCGCAGATCCGCGTCGTCCCGCGTGACGCCCACGATGAAATGCTGGTAGGGCGAGGGCTGCATTGTTTTCGCTTCTGACGGCCTTTTCCCCGACGACTCAAAAATCTCCAGCGCCCGTATCACGTAGCGCTTGTTCTCTTTAGTAAAGCCCTCCGCCGTTTCCGGATCGATCTCCTGCAACCTCGCGTACAGCGCCGTTCCGCCGTCGGCATCGTATGCGGCTTCCAGTCTTGCCCGTACCTCCGGCGGCGCCTTCTCCGCCAGCGTCAGGTTATCGATCACGGCGCTGAGGTAGAGCATGGATCCTCCCACGAGCATCGGTACCACGCCGCGCGCGTGGCAGTCGGCGATCCGTTTTTCCGCCTCACCCTTGTACCAGGCGATCGTCACCGGTTCTTTGGGGTCCAGCACATCAATCAAATGATGCGGCACTCCCCTCTTCTCCGCCTCCGTGATCTTGGCAGTTCCGATATCCAGATACCGGTACAGCTGCCGGGAGTCCGCATTGATCACCTCCCCGCCCATGGCCTGTGCCATGCCTACAGACAGCGCGGTTTTGCCGCTGGCGGTGGGTCCCAAAACGGTTACCACGGGACGCACCGCGTTTTTCAGAAAAACCTGCAATGGAGCGAGAATTTCCGGGGTCATGTAAAGAATAGTGTACTGATCTTATAGCCGCTTTGCGCTAGAATATACGTGAACATTACCTTTTTCTTCTTTCGCTCATGCATCCCTCCATCCAGTCGGTCTATAGCAAGATCACCCGCGGTGCCCTGCACCCCACGGACACGCTGATTCCCACCGTCATTGAGAAGACGCAGTTTGGTGAGCGCGTGTATGACATCTACTCGCGCCTGCTTGAGGAGCGCATCGTCTTTTTGGGCACGCCCATCAATGACGACGTTGCCAACTCCGTCATCGCCCAGTTCCTCTTCCTGGAAAAGGAGGACGCCAAAAAGGACGTCACGCTCTACGTGAACTCCCCCGGGGGCCAGGTCACCAGCACGCTGGCAATGTACGACACCATGCAGTACATCCAGCCCGATGTCTCCACGGTCTGTCTGGGTATGGCCGCGTCCGGCGGTGCCGTGATCCTCATGGGTGGTGCCAAGGGCAAGCGCTTTGCGCTCCCGCACAGTGAGATCATGATCCACCAGCCGTTGGGCGGTGCGGAAGGTCAGGCCACGGACATTGCCATCCACGCCGAGCACATCATCGGCATGAAGAATCTCCTCAATGAACTCATCGCCAAGCACTCCGGCCAGAAGATGGACAAGGTGAAGGTGGACACGGAGCGCGACAAATTCATGAGCGCCGATGAGGCCCTCAAGTACGGACTCATCGACCGCATCGTCAGCCGGCCGCCCAAGAAGTAATTTCGTCTCCAAAACCGGGATTCGCCCCGGTTTTTTTGTGTATCATGGGGCCATGTTCACTCTGGTGAAAGACACCGGCAAGGGCCGTTTGGGGCGTCTGCAGACGGCGCACGGCGTGCTGGAATCCCCGTTCTTCATGCCCGTGGGGACCGCGGGGACCATGAAGGGTATTGGGCACCGCGAGCTGCACGAACTGGGCGCGCAGATCCTCCTCTGCAACACCTACCACCTGCACCTGCAGCCGGGCGAGGACATTGTGGCGCGTAACGGCGGGTTGCACGGGTTCATCCACTGGGAGAAGCCGATCCTCACGGACTCCGGCGGATACCAGGTGTTTTCGCTGCGCGGCATTTCCAAAATCACGGATGCCGGCGTGGAATTCCGTTCGCACATCAACGGAGACAAGCACTTCATCGGTCCTGTGGAGGCCATGCGCATCCAGCACAAGCTGGGGAGCGACATCATCATGTGCTTTGACCAGTGCATTTCCTCCACCTCCTCGCATGCGGAGCACACGGAGGCGCTGCGCCGTACGCTTTTGTGGGCACGGCAATGCAAGGACGAGCACGAGCGTCTCTGCCAAAAGACGGGCAAAAAGCCGATGCTCTTTGGCATTGTCCAGGGCGGATTGTTCGACGATTTGCGGAAGCAGTCCGCGGAGGCGCTCAAGGAAATCGGCTTTGACGGCTACGCCATCGGCGGTTTGGCCGTGGGGGAAACCGAGGAGGAAATGCTCAAGGTCCTGGCAGCGGTCATGCCGCACCTGCCCGCAGACAAGCCCCGCTACCTGATGGGCGTGGGCGAGCGTGGACAATTGAAGAAATGCGTCGCACTGGGTGTGGATATGTTCGACTGTGTCCTCCCCATGCGTGAGGCGCGCCACGGCTGCATTCACCTGAGCGACGGCAGCGAGATCAGAGTAGAAAACAGCAAGTACCGTGATGACGATTCCATCATCGATCCTGCCTCCCCCTCCCCGCTCAGTCGCATCCATAAGAAGAGCTACCTCCACCACCTCTTCCGCGCTAAGGAGCGCTATTACGACACGATTGCGTGCATGCAAAATCTGGGGGTTACCTTGGAGTTGATGAAAAAGTTAAGGAGTGAGATGAATTCGTAATTCGTTTGCTCGTTATTCGTTCTTCGTAAAAGGAACGAATAACGAATTACGAAGAACGAGAATGTTTCGTCGTTAGGCCTTTACCTCCGTCACCTCCACCTCCGTGTAATCCTGTCTGTGCCCCTTCACGCGGCGGTAGCGCTTGCGGCGCTTGAACTTCTGGATGCGGATTTTGTCGTGGCGGCCGTGCTTGAGCACCTTGGCCTCCACCGTTGCGCCGGACACGTACGGGGCGCCCATCGTGACGGCATCGCCATCAGCAACGAGCAGAACCTTGTCGAAGGTCAGGACCTTGCCCTCCTCCGCGTCGTGCAGCGGAACCTTGAGCTTGAGGCCTTTTTCGACCATTTCCTGGAAGCCGGCGATATCAACGATTGCAAACATGGCAAATTTGGTGCGAAGAGAGTGTACGGAAGAGTGCCGCGCACTGCAAGGGCTAATTTGCGAGGGAAATAGGGGGCAGTCTTCGCCTCGCTTGCTACACTGCCCTCCTCGAATGCCTACAGCCACAACCACTCCGGCACTCACCACCTGCCAGGAATTGGCGCTGCACAAGCTGAACCGTGAGGGGAACATATTTCTCACAGGGGCCGCGGGCACGGGAAAAAGCTACCTTCTGGCGCATTATCTGCATGGCAAGTCGCCGTACCAGTTTCCCGTGGTGGCCTCTACCGGCGCTGCCGCCGTTCTTGTGGGCGGCCGCACGTTCCACAGTTTCTTTGGATTGGGCATCATGGAGGGTGGGGCGGAGGCGACCATCGCCAAGGCCCTCAAGAACGGAAAGCTCCGGAACCGCTTGGGCATGGCGTCATGCGTGATCATTGACGAGGTCTCCATGCTCTCCGGCACCACGCTGAGTGTGGCGGAGCGCATCGCGCGCAAAGTCCGCGGCAACGATGCTTCGTGGGGAGGGCTCCGCATTATCGCCGTGGGTGATTTTGCGCAGTTGCCGCCTGTGACTGCGGCAGGCATGGCCCGTGATTGGGCCTTTGCGCATGAGGTGTGGGGAAAGTCAGCCTTTGTCCCCGCCGTGCTCAACACCGTCATGCGCGCCAGGGACACAAGGTTTCTGCGCGTGCTCAATTTCATCCGCAGCGGCATCGTCAATGACGAGGTGGAGGAATTCCTGAACGACCGTTTGCAGCAGGACGGGGTGGAGCATGAGGGCACGCGTCTCTATGCGCACCGCAACAAGGCGGAGGCCTATAACCTCCAAAAGCTGTCGTCACTCCCCTCCCGCCCGCACACATTCACCACGCAGTACTCCGGCAGTGAGCGGTATTTTGACACGGCGAAAAAATCCATGCCCATCCCGGAGCAGCTGCAGCTCAAGGTGGGGGCGCTGGTCATGATGCGCAAGAACGACCAGTCCGGTGAACGCCTCTACGTGAACGGGAGTCTGGGCATCATCAAGGGTATCCAGGAGGATCTTTTGACGGTGGAACTCTTCACCGGCGAAACATTGGACGTGGAGCAGGCGGGTTTCTCGTATCTGGACGGTGACGGCAATCCGCTGGTCATTGGATGGAACTTTCCGGTCTCCCTGGCCTGGGCCACCACCATACACAAGGCGCAGGGGTGCTCCCTGGACGCCATGACCGTGGACCTTTCCGCGCTCTGGGAGCCGGGCCAGGCGTACGTGGCGCTCAGCCGCGTCCGCAGCGCGGAGGGATTGAGCGTGGAGCGCTGGAGCCCGGGGTGCATCCGCTGCGAACCCATCGTCACGGACCTGTACGACCGCCTCAACTCCGACGCGGACGCCTACGTGGACAAGCCGCTCTTTACGGTCAAGCCGCTATCGTCGGAAAAGAAGCGGAAGCCCGCGGAGAGCCAGAGCACCAAGGAGAAGCGGGCGAACCTCATCCAGGATCTTCTGCAGGAGCGTATCTCCTTTGCGGAGATTGTGGAGAGCGCGGGGGTGAAGGAGGACCGCGTGCTGCTGTACCTGGAGCAGTTCATAGAATCCGGCATGGAACTCTCGCTCGGTTACCTTTTGGACGAGGTGGACAATGCGGAATACATCCGCGAGAAGTTTGAGGAGCTGGGATTGGAACGGCTCAAGCCCGTGTACGAGGCTTTGGAAGAAGCTATCCCCTTCACCACGCTCCGGCTGGTGCGGTGCGTGATGATGGCGGAGGCCAGTGCTTGATCAGGCGCTTTTCAGCATCCGAGCGCAAATGAGTGCCGATTGAAGGATGGTGGGAAGTCCGCTTCCCGGGTGCGTGCCCCCTCCCACCAGGTAGCAGTTTTGAAATTCTTCAAACTTGTTGCGCGGGCGCAGGTACAGCATTTGGCGCGGAGTGTGCGCCAAGTTGAACACGGCTCCGGCATAAATATCGTGCCCTTCCCAGTCCAGGGGGGAGACCGCATGCATGGTGGTGATGTGTTTGCGGAGATGTGCAAATTTTCCACGTGTTTCTAACGCGTCCAACACTTTTTCTGTAAGGTCTTTTTTGTCGTCCTCCGTCCATTGGCCCGTATGCGTGTTGGGCACGGGGACCAGGACATACAACGTGGAATGGCCCGGGGGCGCAAGGGAAGGGTCGGTGACAGAGGCATTCTGGACGTAAAAGGAAAAGTCATCCGAAAGCAGGCCCCTGCTTATGTCCTCAATGCTTTTGCGGTAATCGCGGGCGAAGACGATGTTGTGATGCGGTACGTCATACTGCTTGTCGATTCCCAGATAGAGCATGAACGTGGAGCATGAGTATTTCTTTTTTGCCAGATTTTTATTGGTGTAAGACCGGCGTTTTGATTCCGGAATCAGCGTCTTCATGGCATGCGCAAAATCCGCGTTGAGGACAATGGCATCCGCATCCACTCTCTCTCCGGATGCCAGTTGAATTCCCTTCGCCTGCCTTTTGTGGATGATGATCTCACGGACAGGAGAGGACAGATGGATCTTTGCGCCTTCTTCTTGGGCGGCTTTTGCAAGCGCCTCAGAAATTTTATGCAGTCCCCCCATGCAGTGATAGATGCCCCACGCATGTTCCATGTAGGAAAGAAACGCAAACGTCCCCGGGCACTGCCAGGGGGACATGCCCAAGTACTTAGCCTGGAAGGTTGCGGCAATGCGCATTTCCTCATGCTTGAAGTACCGCGAAACAACCGAATAGACGGAACGATGGAGATCCAAAAATGGCGTGGCTTTTAGTAAGCGTAAGCGGAGATAGTGGTAGATGTGGTTGTAGGGGACTTCTAGGCAAGGAACCAGATGACGGGTCCGGCGTTCTTCCGTGCGTAGATATTTTTCAAATCCGGCGCCGTCGCCAGGGAAGAGCTCTTCAATTCTTTGGATCATTTCCTGTTTATCCACGCAGGGATAAAAGTCCGGTTTTCCGTAAAAAGACAATCGGTAGAGAGGATCCAGTCTCTTTAGCGTGAGATAGTCACTCACTTTCTTGCCCGCCGTTGCCATCACTTGCTCCAAGACTTGCGGCATGAGGTGGAACGTGGGCCCGGTATCAAAGGTATACGCGCCCAAAGTGAGCGCGGCGTTACGTCCCCCTACACGATCCGCTTTTTCAAAAACATCCACGCGGTGGCCTTGGTGTGCAAGAAGCAGCGCAGCAGCCAAGCCGCCGGGCCCGGCACCAATAATGGCGATATGCTTGCGCATCAGTCTTGCAGTTCGTGATCCGTGGTGATTTTGCCAAACTTGAGGCCGCCGCCCAAAGTCATATTTGCGAGTTCCAGCTGCGTGGGTGTTGCCATGACAATCCGGAAGTACGTCACTCCGCCATGCTGCGTCTCCGTCTGCATGATGTAGACGTCCGTAGTGTTCTGCGGGAAGTTGGTGACGATGTTATTGAGCGAGGTGAACAGCACCCACTGCGCGTCCGTCTTGGTCTCACCGGTGGAGGAGGTGTAGCTGTCCGTGAGCGTGCCATCGTCCTTGTATTCACGGATGAAGTTACGGTCATCTTCACTGCTCCATTTGCCTATCAGTATGTCGCGAGCGGCGGATACGCGGGGATCTGCGGGTTTTTTGCCCTCCATGGCCGCGGAGGATGTGCGTCCGCCCAGTGCCCGGATGTGCTCCGCGCCAAACTCTTCCTCCCTGGGCAGCCAGGCGTACGCCAGGTGCAATCCCGCAATCACGACAATCACGGCTATGAGCCACACGAACAGTTTCTGCATGGGGGAAAAGGGGGACAGCGGCATTGTGTGACGGACGTGCCTGCATGGCAACTATTCCGCTTTGCGCACATGGCTCAATGGATGGAGAGAGAAAATGCTGTGGGTTTTGCCGCGGGGCCGCTATCATTGGGGGATCGTTCATTCACATGTTGTGGGAACGATCACGGGCTGCATTGTGCGGCCGGTGAACATTGTTTTTTTGGAGGGTCTGCGATGGTGGAGGACATGTACACAAGAACGTTGCCCTATTTTTTGTGGGGTGGCGGAGTGCTGGTGGTACTTTTTGTTCTGACATTCTTCTGGAATTTGTGGAAATCCCGCAGGGTCCAGGATCCGGTTTTCCGGATTGTCAGCAGTATACGTGCCGCCCTGAAAAGTTCCGGGTGGGCCATACGAAAAACTTCTCTGAAAACGCGCCTTGCAAAAGACGGTTTTGTTCTCACACACAAGCGTGAAGGCCAGTACGACAGGGTTTCCATTGAACATGCAGACAGGGAATATTTATTCGTTTATTTCCAGGGAGACCCGTCCGTTACGGAGATTCACGGCATGCTTTTGGATTCTGAGCATCCTGACGTTCGGTGCAACCGTGCGGTCATCATCAAAATGCTCAATGCCGTCTGCGCCAAAATTGGCATAGAGGGTTTTGGTATTAATGAGGACTTTACGGAAAAGTACCAGGACGAGCTCAAGGCCAAGAAGGACAAAGCCAACGAGCACCGCAAAGAGATTGAGGAGAGACTCAATCCCAAAAAGCGGAAAAAAGAGTGAACGATACAGGCCGCAGGACACCACGTCTTGCGGCCGCTTTTTCCGTATCAGGGCCACACGGGCCTTTCCGCCTCCCGCTTTTCCTCGCGGTCCCATGCCGCGCGTATGCGCTCCAGTTCCATTGCCCACTCCTTCATGCACTGGTGGAAGTCTTTGGATGTGAGTGCCTGTAGCAGCGCGTAACGCTCGTAGTACGTGGTGAACATCTGCGTTCCGTTACGGAATTCCTGGTGCAGTGGTGCATCGTCATAGTTGATGCCGTTGATCTCCGGAAGTTTGCGGAAGAATAACCGGGTATCAAACGCGTCGCGCTTGCCAATCATCTTGATGAGCCCCGGGGGCAGCTTGGCGTTTTCGGGGATGTAGCCAATCTTGGGGTGCGGATCCAGGGGCTTGTGGAAACGCGTGCTGGCGGTTGCCTTTTCCATGGCGGGTTCCACAAGGGCTTTTACCCGCAGCCGTTGCTCTGCATCCGTCTCCTTTTCCTTGGCGCTCTCCATGTACTGGAGGAGCAGGAGCAGCACCGGATGCTCATGGACGTGCTTTTGTAACTCCGCATGCGCACGTTCGCGTACGGCAAAATCATCATGCGCCAGTTTTTCCATGAGCTGCCGGGCGTGGTGCTCCGTCAGTGGCAGAACCTTTTCCGCCGCCGCATCCCGCTCCGGCCCCTTCCCCTGCGCCATCACCCACTGCATTTCCCCGGCCAGCGTGGTGATGAGGATGGAGGTATAGAGCAGGGCGTTTGCCGCGGGTGAGGCGGCATGTTCCCGTTGGGGCAGGCGTTCAGGCATTCTCCCGGTCTACGCCTGTGCAGCCGCGCCCGCAATCATTTTGCGCGGTCCTGCGCTTTCGTCCGCTTCCACAACGCTCATTTCATGCTGCCGGCCTCCCACACGCCTCCCCCCTGCACGGTGCAGTACCGGCCGTCGATCCACAGCTTCCCCTCGCTCCAGTAGAGGCCCACCAGATGCTTTTCCTTGTCCCGCTTCTGGCAACTGGTCTTGTCCATGAACTGCTGGAGCGGGCTGTCTGCATCCTGCGCGGCACTGGGGCCGGCATCCAGTAGGGCCGTGGCCATCAAGACCACGGGGATGGGGTGCATCTGTCCCAAAAAATATTTCCCGGGCTCCACGCGCTGTGCGGTCCAGGGTTCCTGCAGGAGCGAAAGGTCCGCGAATTTCATGTCCTTTGCCGCAGCCGTGCCAAACATGTCCTTAAGCGACCCGCCGTTGAACGTGATCACGGCGTCTCCCGCAACGCCCTGCACCACGGTTGAGGTTTTTTCCCTCCCCTCCCCCACGGGAGCTGCGGGCTTTGCGCCGCAGGCGACAAGGAAAAGCAGGGTGGAAAGGGCAAGGGCTTTACGCATGGAAGGCAGTGTACAACAGGAAAAACAATACGCGCTAATTGCAGGAGAACGAGAGCCACTTCTGCAGGCGCTTGTTCACACGCTCGCGCATGGAAGGGCTGGTGACGGATTTGCTGACGCGATTGCATATGCGTTCCACCATTAACTGCGGAACTTTGGTTGGTGCGGCCGTCTCAAAAGGTATTGAAGGTGCGGAAGGAGTAGATGCCGGCGCCGCAGGATGTGTGACGGGGGCGGTAGCGGAAGCGTGGGTACTTGTACTTCCGCGCCCTCCCCTGCCCCCACCCGTTGATTGCTGAATGGATGATGACGAAGACGATGAGGATGACGAAGATGACGAACTCGATACCGCCACCGTTGCGCTGGCGCTCCCGGGATTGGAAACGTTGTCGTAGTCATCAATGGCAAAGAGGCTGTAGTAATAGGTGCCGTTTGCAAGACCGCTGTGGACGTAGCTGATGACACTGTTGTCCGTTGATGTCAGCAACGTGCCCTGGGATGTATCTGCAGGCGCACTGGTCGTGCTCCACCGGAGCATGAAGGAATCCGTGCTCAGCGGGACATCCCACGTTAAATGCACCGCGTCATCCACGGATGCTGCGGCGAGCGTGGGCGTATACGGCGCAGTGGTATCGATCACCACAGTCACCGTGGAAACCGTGGAGTAATTGCCGCTGCTATCCTTGGCGAACACGCCGTAGTAATGAGTGCCGTCCGTGAGATAGGCGTCGGTAATACTGGTGCGCAGGTCTTCAGGATGCACCAGGGAACCGTCCGTGGGATCCGCGGGGGCGCCACTGTCTGAGCGGACCACCCTCACGCTGTCCAGGTCCGCATCCGTGGGGTTCACCCAGGAGAGATTCACGGTATTTCCTCCAGTCACGTTTGCGGAAAGGCTTGTCACGGGACCGGGGGGCACGGCCAGCGTGACCTCAAGAATGGCCCCCGTTCCGTAGTATCCGTCCGACGTGCGGTTGAAAGCGGTGTAGTAGTACGTGCCGTCCGCAAGAGCGGAATCCGTGAATGTGTCACCGGTGTCATTGCTTGTGACCGGCGTTCCGTCCGTGGGCGAATACGGAAAGCCGATGGTGCTCCGCCGGATGGTGGTCCCCAGAAAATCGCTGTCCACTCCGGATATCCAAGACAGCGTCACGTCGCTCCCTGCAGAGGACGCGCTAAAGGACGACACGGAGTTGATAGGGGCATACGCAGAGACGATTCCTGACGTGTTGACTACATACAGGTTGCCGTTGCTGTCCAGATCCATACTGGCCAGATTACTGACCGAGAGTTTCCACAGATTGCTTCCCCCCGGGGTGTTTTTGTAGATACCGGTATTGTCCGAGTAATACGTGGTGCCGCCGCTGGCCGTGAGCAGGCCTTTGATGCTGCTGGCGGAAGAGAAGGACGACGAGAAGCTGGTATCCGTATTGCTGTCCAGATTGTACTTCCGCAGTACCCTGCCCAGTGTCACGTAATAGAGGTCATCGGCTCCCGATATATCAAAGGAAAAACGGGTAGCGCTGGCTGTCAGCGTGGTAGTGGAGAGGGTGTTGAGGTCAGAGCTGAGAACGTAGAGGGTGATGCCTTTATTGGCCAGAATGTTTCCGTTTGCCCCAAAGCCAATATCGCTTTGGCCGCTGACGGCAAGCACACCGCTTCCCACAAAGCTGGCGGTGGATCCGCTGATCTGGTGCTTGAGCACATTCCGGTTGGAAGTGCAGGTGGTATAGATGTACGCGCCGGACGTTAAGCTCCCCGTACCCACAAAACTGCTGGGGAGGACACAGGGCAGCGTGGTGCTGAAGCTGATGGTGCTGAATGAGCTGCCGTCCGTACTCATTTTCCCCAAGACAGTTCGGCTGGCGCCCAGAAACACTAATCCGTCAGAAAACCACCGCATTTGCTTGATGCTTCCGCCAATGGCGGCTGTGCTCACGGTGGTGACATAAGTGGATTTGAGTGTGGGCGAGGCATGTACATTCACGGGGGACGCCGTCAAAGCCACGCAGACGGCGGCAAGCACCGGACAGCCAAGGCGAAGCAGTAGACGCAGCGTCATGCAGGAATGAAACTATCGTAACAGTGTCATTTCCCATTCAACCTTGCCTTGTTGGCCTATTGCAGGGCAAATGTTGTTCCTTTTTCCCGCAAGCGGCACACGGTATGATCAGCGCACGTTGGGGAGTAGCCAAGTGGTAAGGCAGGGGCCTTTGAAGCCTCCATTCCATGGTTCGAATCCATGCTCCCCAGCCACGCTTATATGGAAGATGCTCAAATAAAGGCTACTGGCAAAAAATATGATTACGTTAAATTGATTGCAATCTTAGCCGCCTTTATCTGTTTAATTTTAATACTGCTGAATTTACCAATGAGTGTGAGTGATAGAGATAGTGTCCTCGGTCAATTGTTGGCAACTGTAATTTTTTCTGCAGCTGGAATTTGGATAGCTGATCAAAAATGGAAAGCCCTTAAAAAAGCAGAGGTTTTTATGTTTTTATCGGGAGCTACTTTTATCCTTTGGAGTATGAGTGCTACAGCGTATTCAAGCGAATGCAAAGTAGATATTATGCTTTTTAAGAGTGGCTCAGGTGATTTAATCACGCCACAGGTTTTTGCAATGTTCGACAATAATAAATGGTTGAATGGAGAATTAGTTGGCTACAACAAGTTAAGTGAGTTGCAAAATACTTCCTCCCTACGAAAGAAAAATGAAACTTATGATCAAGATTTGATTGCGGTAAGTTTTTTTTCTTGGCTTCACGATTACCATCTTGATTGGTCGGGATGTGAAGCACAGCCAATTTTCATAGGCTTGTCTGATGATGGCTCTCAGCTTCTTTTGTGTGATAACACGAAAAAGAAAAATACCACTGAGCTAAAAAAATATTTCCCTGATTTTGCCCAGAGTGGAGAAATAGATTTACCTGCAAGTGCAAAATTCGAAACATTCAATGAAAAGTTTTCAAAAAAATATGAGTTACATAATTTATATGCAGAGATAAGTTTAAAGGTGTTAAATAAAATTTATTATAAAGAATTACCACCGCATCGGGCCGAATCTAAATTATTAACTATCGAAGAAAATATTGCCAGATATTATCGCGATCGTCCTCAGCCTCTGTCGGCAAACGGCTTTCAAGCAGTACTTTCTTATAAGCAGCAAAAACTTACTAGATGGTCTGCAACGAGTTCAGAATATCAAAAAAGTTTTAATGTAATTTGCGCAGAATTTGAAAAAGCTTTTTCATGGTATGAACTTAAAAAAAGTCTTGAGTCAGCCTTTCAAGCCAATCACAAAGACTAATACGTAAGCGTCATCGAATCGCTCTTCGTCATTCCCCCGCCCTGACCGTCAAAGTGGAACGGGACGGTCTTGCCGGTCTTGTTCACCGTGCCGCTAAATGTGGCGCTGCTGGGGATGGGGACAAAGAAGGGGCTGCAGGCGCCTTTCATCTGCCCGGTGATGACGCCGTTGTTCTTGCCGTCAAAGGTTCCCTGGATCTGTCCGTCACAGGTGCCGGAAACCGTGCCCGTCACCGTGCCGCCATTGAGGGGAATGTTGGCGGTGATGTTCACGTCGTATCCCTTGAAGGTGTACGTGCCCGTGGCCACCACGCTCCCCTCCTCCGGTTCCTCCAGGTTGCCCAGCAGACAATCCATCAGATCGCCAAACTGACAGTTCTCAAAGTAGAAACTCATTGCCTGGTTTCCGCCAATCATGACCAGCGCCACAAGGATGATGAGGAAGGCCGCAAGCGGGCCGCAACCGACTTTTGCCATACGCACCATTCAATCAGCTGCCGCCGCAAAGATCAATTGCGGATACATTTGTGCTGCGCTCTGCGGCCGCGTACTCTTTTTTGCATGCCGCGCGTCGTCCACTTTGAGATCCATGCCACACGTCCGGAGGCCTTGATCGACTTCTATACGTCGGTCTTTTCCTGGAAATTCGTCAAATGGGACGGACCCGCGGAGTATTGGCTCATTGGAACCGGTGACGACCAGCAGCCGGGCATCAACGGAGGTCTGGTGAAGCGCATGGGTGATGCCCCCGTGGCGGGCGCACCGGTCAATGCCTACGTCTGCACGGTGGATGTGGAGGCTATCGATGACTATGTGCACAGGGTACTGGCTTCGGGCGGCACTATTGCTGTACCCAAAATGCCCGTCCCGGGCATTGGCTGGTTAGCCTATGGTAAGGATCCGGATGGCAACATTTTCGGAATAATGCAAACGGACAGCGCGGCGAAGTAAACGACTTTTTGGCTTCCATACAACAAAAAGCAGTTTTTGGCGTGTGGTGATGAAGGGGACTAGACAAGATAGTAATTTAGTGATATAAATACACACTTCTTTTTCCCCCACCCCCCCATGCGCGTTCTGCGCCCCTCTCTCCTTGGTTTCCTCACGCTTACCCTGACGGTGGGCATGAGCGGCATGCTGGTTGCGCCGCAAAAGGCGCTGGCCGACAGGCCCGCGTGCTTTGACGGCATCGATAACGACAACGACGGTCGCATCGACTACCCCACGGACTTCGACTGTGAGTCCATTGATGACACCAGTGAGTGGCCGGACACGGGTGTGTTCGTCTCCATCACGGACGGCAAGGACAAGACCGCTCCCAGCAGCACCCTGGTGTACCAGATCCGTATCCGCCAGGAGCGCGAGGCGGTGAAACTGGTGAACCTGAGTGTTGTGCTGCCTCCGCAGCTGGGCATTACGTACGTGAGCGATGATGGAACCTCCATCAACGGCGCCGCCGTGTGGAGAAATGTTGCTGTCTTTAAGGGCAACGAGCGTTCTTTCTATGTCCATGCGCAGGTTGCCCCCAATGCAGCGCCTGGTCTTCTGCTTGTAGCGCGCGCTGTTGCAGATACGGCCACGGCCACGGACACGACGATGATCAACAAGGACAGCACGGGTCCGTACCCCCAGAACCAGCTGGTCGTGAACGTCACGGATGGCCAGGACCACGTGATGCCCCGCCAGATCCTCAACTACACCGTCACGGTGCAGAACCCGGAAAACACCGCGGCCACGGTGGACGTGCGCAGCACCATCCCCGATGCGCTGATTGTGAGTGGTCCGTCGTCCCCCATCGCCGAGCTCATCGGCAAGGAACTGGTGTGGCGCGCTGTCACCTTCCAGCCCCGCGAGACCAAGGTGTTCACCATCACGGCCACCGTGCACAGCATGGCGCCCAACGGTTACCCCATCCAGCTTGTGGTGAAGGCGGGCAAGATCGCCGGCTACGACCGTTCCACGGTGGGTAACGGCCAGATCACGCAGACCATCCTGGGTTCGTACATCACGGACAACCGCACCATCGCCACGCGCGGCATGCTCCTCAACTACGTCGTGCACATTGATAACCAGTCCGGCTGGCTGGATACCAACGCCTCGGTCAACGCCGCCATCCCGCAGTACTCCGAGTTTGTGGGCGCCACGGAAGGCGGTTACTGGGACGGCAAAAACGTTCGCTGGCCGGGCCTGTTTGTTGCCCCCGGCGGTACCCGCGACCTCCTGTTCACGGTCCGCGTCCGCAGCGACGCTCCGGACGGCACCACTCTTTCCGCCACCTCCTATGTGCAGGGCACCATCTCCCGCGACGACACCCGGGTGAGCGGTACCAGCGTCACCAATAACCAGTGGTACCCCGTCTACGGTTCCCAGGCCTACGGTTACCACCATGCCGCCCCGGATGCCGGTGTGAGCGTCCGCAAGACCGTCAACAAGTCCCGCGTCCGCGCCGGTGACGACGTCACCTTCACTCTCACGGTCCGCAATTCCTCCAACACGGACGCCCATAACATCGTCCTGGAGGACGCCTTCCTCCCCGAACAGCTTTCCGTCATGGATGCCGGTGGCGCGCAGGTGAACGGCGACCGTCTCAACTGGTATATCGGCGATCTGCGTTCCGGCCAGGCCCGGACCTTTGTCTACACCGCACACGTCAACGACTTTGTCCCGCAGGGTACGTCCATTGTGAACGAGGCCCGTGCGTACGTGGGCAGCAACCCCGCCCCCGTCGTTCCGGTTGCGGTCAGCGATGTGGCAGTCTTCATGCCGCGCACAGGTGCCAATGACCGCTTCTTGAGCCCGCTGGAAGATACGTCCCGTTTCCTCAGCCCCATCGGCTCCAGCTCCCGCGGAGCGGTGCTTGCCGGAATCCTGAGCGTGATGGGTCTGGTGACCATCGGTGCAGTGGCCATGAAAAAGCACCTCTCCTAAGGACATCGTTATTCACAGCAGACGGGGCGTGGCCGCCGGCTACTCCCCGTTTTGCGTATCGTGCAAAACAAACTCCTTCACTTTCTCCGGTACGGATTGGAGCGCGTGATGGAGGAGCTCCCGGTCACCGGGGGCGGGCACGCTCAAGACCCACGTGGCCAGGTCCTCGCCGTGGAGCGGCTGGCCCAGACCGATGCGCACGCGCGGGAAGTTCTCGCCCAGCGCCTGCACAAGGGACCGCATGCCGTTGTGCGTGCCGGGTCCGCCGTTCTTGCGTACGCGGATCTCACCCAGGGGCAAATCCAAGTCGTCCACAATCACCAGGAGCTGCGTGGCGGGGGTCAGCTTGTAAAAGTCCGTCAGCTTGCGGGCGCAGTCGCCGCTGCTATTCATGAACGTCTGCGGTTTCACAAAGAGCACGGGTGCCGTCACCATGCGGCCCTCACAGACCTCTGCGTCAAACTTGCCGTTCTGTTTCCAGCCCCCCGTGCCGAATTCCTTGGCCAGCATCTCCACCGCCAAAAACCCCACGTTGTGGCGCGTCTGCTGGTAGCTCTTGCCGGGATTTCCAAGGCCGATGATGACCAGGCTGGGTTTCATAGGAACTGGCGCAGGACGGACTCCAATGATGACAGGGCTCGTGCCACGTCGGAAGGGCTGGCGTCGTAGCCGGGCTCATGCGCAATGCGGTTGCGTAGCTTGTGCGCGTCCCAGACCCCCTGCAGATTCTTCAGACGCGGACCCGTTTTCTTCAATCGGTCGCCCATGGATCCCGCGTACCCCAGCCGGCCCAGCAGGTCGCACACAACCGCATCCGCATCCATCACGCGCCGGTGCGGGTCACGCTGGCTTGCCGCCCGTTCCCACGCCTTCCGCAGCGCGGCTTTGTCTGCGGATGACAGTCCCCTCTTCCGCATTTTCCATGCCACCACTGCAAGGAGGATGACTGCGACGCCGATGAGTGCCACAACGTACGTCATTTCTTGCGCGTGCCGAGCCTGGAAGAAAAGAAGCCGCCCTTCTTGGGTTCCGGCTTTGCGGGTTTAGCAGGGGTGGCAAAAGTCTGTTCCTGCATGTGTTCCGCCACCAGCGTGCTCAGGAGCTCCTCAATGTGCTTGGCGTTCTTCATGTTCTTGCTGTGCAGGTACGCCTCCATGTTCCTCAGTATCAGCGATTCCACGGAGCGGGGCTTATGGACATCGGGCAAAGACACGCTGCTCCCCGTGGAGATCTTTTCCACCGTCACCGTGCCGTAGCGCAGAACTGTCCCCCATACCCCCACAATCTCCGTGCTCACGCCCTGCACGTCGCTGTAGAGGATGCGTGAGGAAGAGCGGTGGAACCAGCCGTGCCACTCCAGGTCTATCACGCCGTGGTCGGTGATGATCCACGCGTCCAGGTAGTAATCGAAAAAATTCCGTGCAAGCCAGATGAGCGAGAGTGCACCCCAGGATCCAAAGATGAGGAGCGAGGTGCTGGACGGCTTGCTGATGAAGAGCAGTGCCAGCGCCAGGAGAAAAGAGGCGACCGGAAAAAAGAGTTCCCGAAAGCCGATCAGCCAGTGCCGGTGCACGATGCGGGACACGTGTTCATCGTCCTCCAGATGCCGCGCGAAAAAGAAGGAATCGAGCATTGGTCACCAGTGTAGCGCAAGCAGCCGTTTCCGCGAGGCACCGCTGTACACCCCCGGGGTGCGCGGGTAAAATGCCTTGGATGGAAACGATGAAAAAGCACGGATTCTGGTACCACTTCCTCGACGTCCTCTTCAACGTTGTGGTCATTGCCGCGGTTGTAGCCGCTGTACGCACCTTCCTGGTGATCCCGTTTCAGGTGGAGGGCAGCTCCATGATGGACACGCTCCAGGACCGCGAATACATCATCATCAACAAGTTCACGTACCTCACCCACACTCCCCAGCGCGGGGATGTGGTGGTGTTCCGCCCGCCCAATGACGAGAGCAAGTACTACGTCAAACGCGTTATCGGTGTCCCCGGAGACACCGTTCGCATCACGGGCGGGTACGTCTATCTCAAAACGCCGCAGGACAAGGATTTCCGCAAGCTGGACGAGGCGCAGTACTTAAGCTCATTCGCCCTGGGTGAGACGTACACGCATCCCGGCCGCCCCACCAACGCGTCGGAGACGTACGAGGTGCCGGACGATCATTACTTTGTGCTTGGGGACAACCGCAACAACTCCACGGACAGCCGCAGTTTTGTGGATCCCGCCTCCGGTCAACAGGAGCCCTATGTGGCGCGCGAGAAGATCAAGGGAAAGGTCTGGTTTGTGGCGCTCCCCATCACCAAAATTCACGCCCTGGAGGCTCCAAAGTATGAGAGCAGTGTTTCCCAGGGGATGCTCAAGGGCAATTCGTCCTCACAGAAGTGAGCGGAAACGCAATTTGCTTGCGTCCCAGCTTTCGTTTCTGTACTATTCCTATGCCCCCGAAAGGGCTTTTTCTTTACACCGTATGAACGCTATCACCACGTATTTCCGGGAATGTATGGAGGAGCTGGAGCTCGTCCGCTGGCCCACGCGCCAGCAGGCCGTACGGTTCTCCGCTGTCGTCATCGTCTTCATGGCGGTCAGCGCAGCGGTGTTCGGCTTTCTCGACTTCGGCCTCAGTGAACTGGTCCGCTTCCTTCTCTCTTCCACTCTCTAAACCATGGGTAAGCAAGATCCCCGAGCTGGACGGAATTGGTACGTCCTTCACAAGAATTCCGGATACGAGGACAGCGTGAAGCAGTCGCTGGAGCAGCGTATTGAGTCTTTGGGCATGAAGGACTACATCTTCAAGGTGATGGTGCACAAGGA
>CAYMAT010000002.1:0-27132 GCA_964388495.1 uncultured Candidatus Peribacteria bacterium | reverse complement strand
GAGAAGCAGCTGGTTTTCAAGAAGGGCGATCCGGTGGAGGAGGAACGCAAGCTCTTCCCGGGCTACGTCCTTGTGGACATGATCGTGACCGATGAAAGCTGGTACGTGGTGCGCAACACCCCCAACGTCACCGGGTTCGTGGGTTCCGGAAACATCCCCGTTGCCGTGTCCCCGGACGAGTTCGGCGTCATTGAGCGCCGTATCGGCGAGCAGCAGGCCAAGTTCAGGAGCGATTTCCAGGTGGGCGACCTTGTGGTCATCATCGACGGTCCCTTCAAGAACTACGAAGGCGCCGTGCAGAGCGTGGATGTGAACAAAGGCAAGCTCACGGTTGCCGTCATCATCTTCGACCGCGAGACGCCGGTGGAACTGGACTTCACGCAGGTGAAGAAGAAATAAATGCCTGTGCGTTTAGAGGGAGACGTGGGCAGTCACTTCCATGAACTGGAAGAGGTTCTTAACGACGGTATGGCTTATGCGCAGGATGGCCTGCATTCCGTGGTCAACGCGTGTCAGCAGCTCGCTTTTTCCTACAACACCACAGTCGTCATCAAGGCGAAAATCGAGTGCGGTGCACGCACCATTGTTTCCGCTCTCTTGCAAAGAGCGATAGATCAGCTGCCATCGCATGCTGTACGCGCTCGCGATCTCATACAGAAAGAACTGCAGTCTGTGCTTTTGATGCCCACAGAAGTTCTCGATATCTTAAAAAAAGAACGCGAATAGCGTCAGTCATCGATAGCCGGCTGCGGTGAGGCAGGGGTGTTCTTCTGTAAAAAGCTTTTTTGACGGATGGGGATCATGATGGAGAGTCCCAGCGCCTGCACAATCTCCCCCGCGGTGTAGCCAATGGCCAGCGCGTAGAGTCCCGAAACGTCCAAAAGCATCCATCCCAGCAGGATAGCGGTGAGGCCGCCCGCAACGCCGATGATGGAGGCGAACATCGTCTCCCGCATGGAGTACATCATGCGGTACTGGATGTGCGTGAGGCTTTCAAAGGGGGCGCTGACGGCGTAAATGGAAAGCGCAATGCTGAACGGCACCAGGTATTTGCTGAGGTGCACCAGCCACGCTTCAAAAGGCGCCAGGAGCACCATAGCCACTGCCCCCAATCCCGTGAGGACCAGCGTATAGAGGACGCCGTTCCGGAAATAGGCATTGAGTCGTTTCTCGTTCCGCTCCGCCACCGCGTGGCTCAAGCGGGAATACACGGCCTGGGCCACGGAGATGCCCACTACCCCCACTAGAACCGACTGGAAGTTGCGTGCAAACGCGTTAATGGTGACAGCCCCCTCGCCCAAGCTGCTCGCAAAACCGTTGAGGTACAGAATCTGCAGTTGCAGCGCGCCCAGAGAGAGCACGCGCGGCAGCATCAGCTTCCCCATCTCCGGCAGATCCGGGTGCCAGAGGGAAATGGAGAGCCTGCAGCCGTGCAGGCGTACGGCCAGCATGCGGAGGGCTACATAGATCAGCGAGCCCAAGAGCGTTCCGTACATGGGGCCAAAGGGTCCAAAGTACGGCGTCAGGAGCAGGGCACCACAGACCGTCCCCAGGCTGTAGAGAACGGGGGTGATGCCGTAGATCCAATACCGTTCCACGGTGACCAGGTACTGGCCGTAGGCGTTCCCAAAGACGAAGAAGAAGTTACTGAGGAGCGCCAGTCTGCCAAATTGGATATAGAGCTGCAGCGTCTCGCCCTGAAAGTGGATGTTGAAGAGCGGCGTGAGCCATGGAAACACAGCCGCCATGACAAGGGAGATGCAGCCGAAGAGCAAAGCGGTCATGCCAATGGTGCCGGAGAGCACCTTGGACACCTCTCCGTGATCCTGCTTGTGACGGTAATGCGCCAGGACGGGTACCAGCACCGTGCCCATGGCGGAGACCACGCAGGTCTGGAAAATCAGGTCACTGGGATTGAAGGCGGCAATGTATGCATCCACCACGCTCAATCTGTCGGCAAACACGCGTGCCAGGACATTTTCGCGCAGAAGACCGGCCAATGACGCCAAAAACTGCGTAATAGCCAGGACGGCGATGCCGCCGGCCAAACGGTGTTCCCGGATTTGGCGCAGGATATTCACTTCCGTAAGCATACCTCTGCGGTTTTGCACGCGGTAGGGTTTCTCCGTATCCTTCACCCATGCCGGTTCCAACGCTCAGTTTCTCCACCATGACGGACGATGACGTCCGTTCCACGCTCAAGAAATACTCGATTGGGTTGACCATTGAAGAGGCGCGAAAAATCGAGCAGCTGCTCAAACGCCCGCCTACAGTTGTGGAGGCCGTCATCTGGGGAATCCAGGGGAGTGAGCACAGCAGTTACAAATCGTCCCGCCGGTTCCTCAAAAATTTCCCCACCAGCGGCAAGCACGTCATCCTGGGTCCCAAAGAAGACAGTGGCATTGTTGCGCTTACGGATGGTCCCGCGGGAAAGAGGTGGGGCATCGTCATCTCGCATGAATCGCATAATCACCCCAGCCAGGTGGTCCCTTTTGAAGGTGCGGCAACAGGTGTGGGGGGGACGGTGCGCGACGTGGCCTGTATGGGCGCGCGCGTGATCGGCGCCATGGACATGTTGCGTCTGGGGGACCTCAAAACCCCCGGCAGCCGCGGCATCGCCAAGGAAGTGATGCGCGGGATTGGGGGGTACGGCAATCCGCTGGGCGTGCCCAACCTTGGCGGTGACACCGTTTTTGATTCCGGTTTCAACAGCAACTGCTTGGTCAATGCCATCGGTATCGGCATCGTGCGCGAGGACGAGGTGATTCACAGTGAAGTGCCGGATGAGGCAGCCAAGGAAAAGTACGACATCATACTCATAGGCAAACCGACGGATCGCAGCGGATTTGGCGGCGCGGCGTTTTCGTCGCTCAGCATTGACGCGGACAAGCACGAGCAGAACACGGGCGCCGTGCAGGAACCCAATCCCTTCCTGGAACGCCACCTCCTTGTGTCCAGCTACGCGCTCTTCGACTGGCTTGTGGCCAACAAGGTGTTGCACAGGGTCAGCTTCAAAGACCTGGGTGCGGGAGGAGTGATGTGCGCTTCTGTGGAGCAGGTGGCCGGAAAAGGCTTTGGAGCGGCCATCGATCTGGACAAAGTGCACACATCCATCAAGGACCTGCCGCCGGAGGTGATCGCGTGCGCGGAAACGCAGGAGCGTTTCTGCTGGATGTGCCACCCCTCGCTCACGCAGCAGATCGTGGACCACTACAACGTGACGTGGGACCTCCCCAGTGTCGCGGAAGGCGCGCGCGCAAGCGTGATCGGCACCGTGAATGACAGCGGCATGTACACGGTCACACACAAGGGCGAAACGGTGTGTAACGCCAAGGCGCTGGATATCACGGCAGGCATCCAGTACGTGCGCCCCACGGAAAAGAAAAACGTCGCACCCCCCGCCCCTTCTGTCAGCTCCAAAGACGCTTCCGTCAGTGTTGAGTTGCCCGGAGGCAAGAAATTGCAGACGACGATCACGGAGCTTTTCCGCGAAATGCTCAAGAATCCCAATCACGGCAGCAAGTCCCGCGTGTACCGCCACTTCGATAAATCCGTCATCGGCAATACGGTGATTGATGCAGGCGAGGCGGATGCATCGGTCATTATGCCGCTGCAGGATCTGCAGTCCTACCTGCCTGGCGGGACGCACCCGGGTTGGACGTTACAGAAAGGCGAGGAAAAAGTGGGTGCCGTTTTTGCGGCGGACGGCAACCCCCGTCACGGCAGGCTCTCCGCGTACTGGCAGGGTGTGTATGCCGCCATGGAGTCCATCTGCAATGTGGTGGCTGTGGGCGGAACGCCCCGCGCCCTCACGGACTGCCTCAACTACGGCAATCCGGAAATTCCCGTGCAGCTGGGCTTTTTGGAGGAAGGCGTGCAGGGCATTGCCGACGCGTCTCGCCCTTTTCTTTGATGACGCTACGGTCCCCGTCGTTTCCGGGAACGTGAGCCTCTATAACTCCCTCCCGGACGGCTCTTCCATCCCGCCCTCGGCCATAGTGTGCTGCGTGGGCGTCATTGCGGACGCCCGCAAAGCCGTGACCATGCAGTGCAAAAAGAGGGGCAGCAGGCTTTTACTCCTGGGAGATCGATCTGCGGATCTGGGCGCCTCCGCCTTGCATGAAACCCTGGAACGCATGACGGGTACGGGAGCGCTGGGCGGCACCATCCCCGTCCCCAATTTTGAGAAGATGCGCGGAGTACTGCAGACAGTCCTGCAGGCGATCGGGGCCGGAAAAGTGCTTGCCAGCCACGACATCAGCGACGGCGGTCTGCTCCTCGCTTTGTTTGAAATGCTCTGTCCCCAGCGGAAGATCAATCCCGGTTTTGGCATGTCGGTGGACCTCTCCCCTTTGGGAGTCACTCTTCCCCCGCACGCGCTGCTGTTTTCCGAAATCCCGGGTTTTGTGTTGGAAGTGGCGGAAAAAGACGCGGAGTCCGTCAAGGCGATGGCGGTGAAGAACGCTTGCCCTGTATGGGACATCGGCACAGTCACGGATTCCGGTCAACTCGAAGTGCGAAACGGTCCCGAGCTCTTCTCGGGCTCCATGGAATCGCTTCTTTCGCTCTGGGAGCGGGCGCTTCCGGACGCGTTGCAGGAGTCCATCGATTGAAGAGAGCGCGGGGAAGCGGGAAGATAGGCGCATGCGTAAATCCATCCTTTCTCTCGTTGTCTTATCGCTGCTTCCCGCCGGCGCCTTGGCGCAGGTGGAAGTGGGCCCGCCTCCGGCGGCGACTCTGCACGTGGAGCAGGTCAGCGATCTCAGCGCCGTGGGTGAGTGGACCCTTCTCTATCCCAACCATGAATCCCTCCGCAGGCTGGATAAGACGTTGGATGTGCCCAATCTCCCGCCCGGACAGTACACCCTGATCGCCACCCCGCCCAAAGGCACAACGGCCACCATGGAGTTCATTCTGGGTGACGACACGCTCAAAACGGAAACCACTCCGCAGATCAGCTTTGAGCTGAAGGACACCATGAAGGCCAATCTGCGCATCACGTACAAGCTGACCGTATCCGGAAAGGTGGGGGTCAACAGCGCGCCCTCCGGTGTTTCCTTCACGCTGCGCGGCCCCAATGACATGGTCATCAAGGGCATCACGCCCATGGAATATCCGCTCATGCCCATTGGCAACTACAGCGTGATGTATTCCCCCAAAGGTTGCCCCACGCCCCCGCAGAAATCCGGGCAGCTGCAGCAGAATGACCGCGTGGATTTCATGATCCAGCTGGATTGCAAGACTCTGGTCCTGGATGAACAGAAGAAGGACGAGGTGCTCACGTCCGACGTGGGGAGCAAATCCGTGACGTTCACGGACGTGAAAACGGATGCGTGGTATGCCCCGTACGTCGCCACGGTCAGCAAGCGCGGGCTCATCACGGGTTATACGGATACCAAGGGCAACAATCTGGGGAAATTCGGCCCGGGGGATTCCGTCAATGCCGCGCAGCTTGCAAAAATCATCCATGCCTTTTTGAAGATCGACCAGAATGCCGTCGCCCGCGCGCCCTGGAACAAGGCGGCGTATGGACAGTGGTTCACCCGCTATTACGCCTCCGCGGAAGAGCTGGGATGGCAGATTTACCTGGATCCCGCGCTGGATCCCGCCCGGCCCATGAAGCGCGGCGAGGTGATGCAGACGGTTCTGCAGGCCATGGACATTCCCCTGCACTGGGCCAAAGGGGACACCTTTTCCGACGTCAAACGCTACACGCCCTACGCCGCCGCCATAGAGACGGCTGCAGCGGAAGGCATTGTGGCGGGCATCCAGGACGGCAACAGTCTGCCGTCGTTCCATCCGGATGAGGCGGTGACGCGTGCGGAACTGAGCAAAATCCTCATCACTCTGCACGAGAAGTACCTGGTGAAGAAGGAGCCGTGGGAGGACTAAGCCAGTAGTGACGAAGCCAGGCTGGTGATGTCTCCTGCCCCCATGCAGACGATGACGTCATCGGGTTTGGCGATCGACCGCAGCAGGTTTTCTGTTTCGGCCAGCGATGCGCCGTTGCGGCATTCGCACGCGGAGTTCTTTGCAATGTCTCCGCAGAATGTTTCCACGTCCACTTTTTCCGCGTCTCTGTCCGCGCGTGCCGCGTAGATGTTGGGGATGATCACGGTGTCTGCGTCCGTGAACGATCGCGTAAAGGCGTCATACAGCGCGCGGGTGCGGTGGTGCGTGTGCGGTTGGAACGCGCAGAGAATCCGGGCTTTGGGGTGCTCCTCGCGCAGACCGGCGAGCGTGGCGGTGATTTCACGCGGATGGTGCCCGTAATCGTCGTAGACGGGTGCGCCGTTTAGTCGCCCGCGCAGTTCCATGCGGCGCCAGGAACCCGTGTAACCGGATACCGCCTGCACCGCTTTCTTCTGGGGAATGCCCAGGGCTTCGGCAAGGGCAAGGACCAGCTGTGCGTTCTGCCTCATGTGGAGCCCGGGTGTTTGGAGGGGTATCAGCGGCAGGGCGTCTGCATCCATGAAAGCCCTTCCGGACCGCTCTGCCACGTCACGGCAATCGGGGTCTCCTCCGTGCGTGATGAAGAGGCCGTCTGCGGGAAGCTTCTGGACGAACTGCGCAAAAGATTCCCTGTATTCGTCGTTGGTTGCATAGTAGTCAAAGTGGTCGCCGTCGCAATTGGTGAGAAGGATCATCTGCGGATCGTAGTGCATGAACGACCGGCAGTACTCGCACGATTCCAGAATGAACCATTCGCTTTTCCCCTGTCTCCAGTTGCGACCGTCCAGCTCCCGCAGTCGCGTTCCCACAATGACCGTGGGGTCCATCCCCGTTTCCAAAAACAGACGCGTGAGGATGCCCGTGGTGGAGGACTTGCCGTGCGTGCCGCAGATACTGATGACTCTTTTTCCTTTGGATAACTCCCCCACCGCCTGCGGGTAGGAAATCTCCCGGAGATTGCGTCTCCGCGCCTCGGCGCGTTCGGGGGCGTCCTGCGGGATCGCCTCGGAATAGACAAAGAGGTCGCACTGAGCCGGTATGGCGCTGCCGTCTTGCACAAAGGAGACCGCAATCCCCTGCTTTTCTAAGTCCTCCGTCACGATGCTTGAACCACGGTCGCTGCCGGATACCGTATGTCCGTTCGACTTTTGCAGAGCCGCATACGCACTGAGCCCAATTCCGCCGATGCCGCAGCAATGGATATTCACGCCTCCAGTATACCGTTATACTGATCCCCGTGCCGTACCGGGATTTAGAGCCGCTCAGTAAACAAATCACCATCGTGGTGGGCCTCACGGTCGTGGGTTTTATGGCTTTCGGCCTTCTTCTTTCGTTTTACCGCAACGTGTTGTTTGAAGAACACCTCCGCCAGATCCAGGAGCAGAATGACGATCTTGCCAGCCAGATTGCCGGTGAAAAAAGCGACCTGGAGTATTACCGCTCCGCGCAGTACAAGGACAAATATGCCAAAGAGAACCTGGGCAAGCTGAACCGCGGGGAGAAGGTGATGGTCATTACGCAGGCACCCACGCCCCCGCCCTCCTCCGTCTCCGACGATTTCACCCCGTCTGAACAGCAGACTGCTGCTTATGAGGAAATCCTCCGGCAAATGCCGGTCTACCTCCATTGGGAACTCTTCCTTTTTGAGAGGGACAAATTGGATGGTTTGAGGAGGGGGTGAGGCTCTGTAAAGTCCTTCGTCTCGTTTTGCTTCACAAAACTCGCTCAGGACATCATAAAAACGCTCCTCGCCGAAGCTTGCCCTGAGTTATGCCGAAGGGGCTGCGCACCTTGTCCTTCACTACGTTCAGGACATGAAATAATGGCTTCTCGCTTCGCTGCGAGCCATTCTTTAATGGTTGCGGGGGTGGGATTTGAACCCACGACCTCGAGGTTATGAGCCTCGCGAGCTACCAGGCTGCTCCACCCCGCGTCAGAGGAACCCATATTGCTTGAGAAAAACTGCACTTGCAAGGCAAAAGAAAATCCGTACACTAGTCCGGCTATGGCACATAAGAAAGCCGGAGGATCTACAGACAACGGGCGAGACAGTATTGCGAAGCGCCGAGGCGTAAAGCGGTTCGGTGGGCAGCGCGTGCTGGCAGGAGAGATTCTGGTCCGCCAGAAAGGGTTTTGGTACGTCCCGGGCAAGAACACGCACCTGGGCAGCGACTGGACCATTCACGCGGATGTAGACGGAGTGGTGGCTTTTGCACAGAAGCGCCGCAAGAAGTTTGACCGCAGCCACACGCGCTGCACGATCATCTCCGTGGTTCCGGCCAAGGCGTAAGCATCGTTCCACAGCTCTTCTCACTTCCTGTACACTTTGTTCATGTCTGAAACAGGAATTGATATTGGCATGCCCAGTGAGGGCAATACAGGTGCTCCAGAGCAGCTCAGCGAAGACGCCAAGCAACGTTTTGCCGCTGCCGCAGCGGCCATGAAAGCGATTCAAAAAGAGGAGAAGCGGAGTAAAAAGCGCGATGACCGCGTAGCCAAAACCATCATCCAGTTTTTGAACGACGACAAATACGCGCACCTTTTTGTGCTCATTTCCCGCCTGGTGGCGCGTGATTGCCCCTCCGTATTCATACTGGCGATTCTGTCACTCATTCACGGCGAGGCGCAGGGCGTCATCCAGGACTACCTGACGGAGTTGGGTCAAAAGACCAGCAAGGAAACCGTGGATGAAAAAACGCAGCTGATCCCCGGCGGCAATCTGGACGCGCAGGCAAACCGTGCGCTCGTGGAATGGATCACCAGGCTCCAGATGGTTCTTTCGCTGGAAACGCAGTCGATCCTGGTCCGCATCATGCTGGATGAGCAGAATATTGACGGGACGGTGCTGCAGCTCACCACGTTCGTGCTGCAGGAATTCTTCCGTTCGGATATCGGAGGCCGGCGCGAGCCACCCTTCCAAAGCCTCCAGGCGCTTTCCGTCAGCATCCTCCAGTCCGTCTTTGAGCCCTTCATGGATCAGGTGAAATTACCCAAGAAGGCTTCCAAAGATGATGAAGATGAGAGTGAGTAAAGCTGGCTTGTCTTTGACCGGAGTGGAAATTACACTGCCGCGCTATGGATAAACCCCTTTTGCCCACGCCCGACACGGATGCTTTTTGGAAAAATGCGTCTAAGGCCGATCCTGTAGTCTTGAAGGAGGCTCTTATGGGTCTGGCCAGGGGGCAGAGGACGCTGATTGAAGGTATTGTCACCGGCTGGCTCAACATGGGCATTCGTCTTGATCGAGCTGCGGAAACAAGCGTAGAAATTGTGAATTCACTTGAGAAAGCAAAAATGCAGATGCTTTTTACGGAGGTGACCGGTTTTGAAATGAGCGGGAAGTTGAAGGACGTTAAGCCCAGGCTCCGAAATAAAATCGACACGTTGCTTTTGTCTGTCCAGACATCCGTCAACGCGGTGATTATCAGGGCTGTTGAGGAGCAGGAATCGCGAAAGCCTTAACGCTTCAGCACCGCCAGGAATGCTTCCTGGCTCAGCGTCACTTTGCCCATCTGCTTCATGCGCTTTTTGCCCTTCTTCTGCTTATCCAGCAGTTTGTTCTTACGGGTGACATCACCTCCATACAGGTACCCCGTTACGTCCTTGCGCAGAGCCTGCACCGTCTCACGTGCCACCACTTTGCCGCCAATTGCAGCCTGGATGGGCACGGCAAACTGCACTTTGGGGAGTACTTCCTTGAGCTGTTTGCAGATCACTTCTCCCACGTCATGCGCTTCCGATCTGTGGACAATGGTCGATAACGCGTCAGCGGGTTCGCCCAACAGAAGGATATCCAGTTTTACCAGATCGCCCTTGCGGTAGCCCAAGTGGTCATAGCTCATGGAGGCGTAACCGGAGGTGGCGGATTTGAGATGGTCAAAGAAGTCCAACACTATGCCCTGCAGCGGCACTTCAAACTCCAGGAGCGCGCGGTCCGCGTCCAAAAACTGCATGGCGGTATTGATGCCGCGGCGGTCCTGCACCAGCTTCATGCAGGCGCCCACGTCCTTTTCGCGGCACACGATTTCCAGTTTCACCCACGGCTCGCGGATCTCGTCGATGTACGTGGGATCCGGCATGTCGGCCGGGTTACTGATGCGCGCGGTGTCCGGCTCGTCGGTCTTGAGCAGACTTGCACGCACGATCTCCGCCGGATTCCGGGCGCGGAGTTTGACCTCGTACAACACGCTTGGGGCCGTGACCACCAGGTTGCAGTTGTATTCGCGCTCCAGTCTTTCTTGAATGATATCGAGGTGGAGGAGGCCCAGGAATCCGCAGCGGAAGCCGTTACCCAGGGCGGAGTTGCGCTCATGCTCCCATTGGAGCGCCGCGTCGTTCATGGAGAGCTTCTCAATGCCTTCGCGCAGATCCGGGTACTCGTCCGCCTCGCTGGGGTAGAGCCCGGCAAACACCATCGGCTGTACCTGCGCGTAGCCGGGGAGCGGCGTCAGATCCTGTGCGGAACCCACCGTATCACCCACACGCAGTTCGCGGACATCGCGCAGGCCGCTGACGATGTAGCCGATCTCGCCTTCGGAAATGGCGTCGTCGCTCATGTACTTGGGGGTGAAGTGCCCCACCTCCAGCACTTCAAACGGCGTGATGGTTCCCAGCAGGTGCATCTTCTGTCCCTTTTTAATCTGCCCTTCCATCACGCGGATGTACCCCACGGCGCCGCGGTACGTATCCATGATGGCGTCAAAGATGAGGGCGCGCGTGGCGCCTTCTTTGGATCTCTGCGCGCGGGGGGCGGGGATGCGCTTGATTACCTCGTCCAGGACCTCCGGCACTCCCCTGCCCTCCTTGGCGGAGATGAGGAGGATGTCTTCCTTCTTGCAGCCGATGAGCTTCATCACTTCCTCGCTCACGCGTTCGGGGTCGGCAGCGGGGAGATCGATTTTGTTGAGGACCGGGATGATGGTCAGGTCATGTTCCAGCGCCATGTAGAGCACGGCCAGTGTCTGAGCCTGGATACCCTGTGAGGCGTCCACCAAAAGAATCGCGCCCTCACATGCGGCAAGGGAACGGCTGACTTCGTAACGGAAGTCCGTGTGGCCAGGGGTATCGATCAGGTTGAGCTGGTAGTCCTTGTACGTCATGCGGACCGGCGTCAGCTTGATGGTGATGCCGCGCTCGCGCTCCAAGTCCATCATGTCCAGCGTCTGTTCCTTGATCTCCCGCTTTTGCAGCGTTCCGGTTACTTCAATCATACGGTCGCTCAATGTCGACTTACCGTGGTCAATATGCGCTATAATGCAAAAATTCCTTATTTCCATAATTGTGCGCGACCTGCCCGGCGAAGTGCCGAGCAAGGCGAGGTACGAAGTCGGGTGATGCAGAAGTTTCGGATCTCCACGGGTGGATTTTAGCGTAAATAATGAAAATGCGCATGAAGCTTTTAGCGGTCAGCTATGAGCTTTTAGCGCTTACATTTCAAGAAAAAGCCTATGTATAGACGACTGCCCACGGATTTCTGGATGAAAGGTGCCCGCAAGAACTTTGCCGCATCGTACCAGGACGGGGTTCTTGGCATGAGACGCCATCACCTCCACGCCTTTGCCCACATTCCGGATGATGGGAGCGCGGATAAACGAGCACTCCACCGGCTTTTTGAGCGTCTTCACCGTCAGTGATGCTTCAAAGCTGTCCAGCTGCGTCCCGTAGGCGTTGCGCTCGATTTCTATATCCATCAACTCCAGTGGTTCTGCTTTGTGTGCACCGATGATCTTGCTCGCAACGAGAATGGCTCCGGCACATGTTCCGTATACAGCCAAGTCGCCCTTCTTTACCCGCTTTTGAATTTCCGCTCCCACACCCGTCGTTTTCAAAAACCTGCCCATGACGGTGCTTTCCCCTCCGGGGATAATCAGGTGCGTGTGAGGTTTGAGGTCTTCGACTGATCGCACTTCCACCGCCTTCACTTTCAGCGAGGCCAGGAGCACGATGTGCTCCGCAAAGTCCCCGTGGAAAGCAAGGACACCGACGAGAGGCATAAAAGGTAGAAGTTAGTGGTTAGAAGTTAGAACACTAACCTCTAACTTCTAATTTCTTATAATCCCCTTCCCTGCATCTTGGTCTCAAGCGTACTAATCTCTAGTCCCGGCATTGCCTGAGGGAGATTGGTGGAAATTTCCAGCAGCTTCTTGCTGTCCTTCCAGTGGACCGTCGCTTGCACAATCGCCTCTGCGGTCTTTTGCGGGTCCTTGGACTTGAAGATGCCAGAGCCCACAAACACGCCTTCTGCACCCAGTTCCATGAGGAGCGCGGCATCTGCGGGCGTTGCCACTCCGCCGGCCACAAAGGTGACCACGGGCAAACGCTGTGCGGCCTTTACCTGCTTGAGGAGCTCCACCGGAATGCGCTGTTCTTTTGCCCACTTACCCAGAGCAGCCGGGCTCATCTTTTTGAGGTCTTGGATTTCTTTGGTGATGGACTTGAGGTGCCGCACCGCCTCAATCACGTTTCCTGTTCCCGCTTCGCCCTTGGTGCGGATCATGGCAGCGCCTTCATTAATGCGGCGCAGCGCCTCGCCCAGGTTTGTGGCACCGCACACAAATGGAATGCTGAAGGTGGTTTTGTCTACGTGCGCAAAAGGATCCGCGGGGGTCAGGACTTCGGACTCATCAATAAAATCTATGCCCATCGCTTCCAGAATGCGTGCCTCTGCTGTGTGCCCAATGCGCACTTTGGCCATCACGGGGATGCTGACGGCGTCTTGAATCTCTTTGATCAACTGCGGATCGCTCATGCGGGCAACACCGCCCTGTGCGCGGATGTCGCTAGGGACGCGCTCCAATGCCATCACCGCGCAGGCACCCGCATCCTCTGCAATCTTCGCCTGCTTGGCGTTGACCACATCCATGATCACGCCGCCTTTGAGCATGCGTGCCAGGTCCTCGCCGAGGGTGTTTCGATGAGCTTTTGCCATCGCGCAAAGTGTATAGGATTGCGACTTTGACGCAATATAAAGAAGCGTTATTTCCGCAGCCGCTTGCTCCTACTTGAGCATCGCGTGATCGCTCAAAATCTCCGCCGCATGCTGCTCCGGTTGCACGTTGGGATACACCTTGGCGACTTTTCCTTGCGGGTCTATGAGATAGGAAATACGCATAATGCTCATCACTTTTTCTCCGGTGCTCCGTGTGCGTTCTCCCCACGCTCCGTAGGCTTCCACCATTTTTCCACTTTCGTCTGCTAGTAATGTGAACGGGAGGGAGAACTTGTCCGCGAATTTCTTGTGACTCTCCACATCGTCTTTACTCACACCCAGCACTTCAATGCCTGCTTTTGTGAAATCCGCAAAGCTATCGCGGATACCGCAGGCCTCAATGGTGCACCCCGGCGTATCGTCCTTGGGGTAGAAGTACACGAGCAGCCACTTGCCCGCGTAGTCGCTGAGGGAATGCATGTTCCCGTTCTGGTCAGGGAGCGTGAAGGCGGGGGCTGTGGTCTGAACTGCGAGCGTCATACCCCAAGTGTACGCCAAAACTTGCTGCAGGATTCCACTCATCGGAAGTAGCTCAGTTGGCCTCGAATCCGCTTGCGGATTCGATTTAAATAAATCGCCTGCGTCAGGCGCTCTGAGCCGTTGGAAACAGCTGTGCGCCAATCAGGGACCTGCTGTACGATTTAGGTATCGGGACGTAGCTCAGTTGGCTCAGAGCGCCTGGTTTGGGACCAGGAGGCCGGAGGTTCGAGTCCTCTCGTCCCGACCATATTGATATAGAAATACCCCGCCTCGGAGGGGTACTCCGAGGCGGGAAAGCTCATTGCAGGCTCAGGATGTACGACGCTACGTACTTAACGACAGAGAAGAGCACGACAATGGCAATCAGAATGGGCAGAATTCCCGTGCCCTTCTTTTTTTTGCGATTGGCTTTGTACGCCTCGGCAACCTCCTGTCGACGTTGTTGAAGGTGTAGGCGTTCGGCGCTCTTTCGCGTTGTCATTCTTTTCATGGTTTTCTCCAATGAGCAGCACCTAACGGGGTGCTGCGGACCGTGTGGTCCTGACCCCTATGTCAGGTAAATATATTATAAAATTATATAATTAAATAGCAAGTACACGCTGATTGGGAAAACTGGCTACTCTGGGTGCCATGTCTTTCCTGGTTCATCCCAAATCCTACCGCTTTCTCGACACACTAACCGCAGCCTTCGTGGCGGTATTGGTTATCAGCAATATTGCGTCTTCTGCCAAGATCGTGTGGCTGGGATTCTCCATTGGCGGCATCCCCTTTTCCCTGGATGCGGGCACGTTTTTGTTCCCTCTCAGTTACATCTTTGATGACGTGCTTACGGAGGTCTACGGTTACGGACGCAGCCGGCGCGTCATCTGGACGGGCTTTGCCGCAGTGATCCTCATGAGTGTGTGTTTTGCAGTGATCCAGCGTTTGCCGGGTGACGCGCAGTGGCAGGGGTACGCGGGTGATACGGCGTATGGCGCCATTCTTGGAGGCGTGAGTTCCGGCGGCATCGTGCTTGCCAGTCTCTGCGCGTTCTTCATTGGCGAATTCAGCAACTCGTTTGTGTTGGCAAAAATGAAAGTGGCGATGGAGGGACGCATGCTCTGGATGCGCACGATAGGGTCCACACTTGTGGGCGAGCTGCTAGATTCCACGGTCTTCACGGTTATCGCTTGCGCCGTGGGAGTCTTCCCCTGGTCACTCGCCACCACACTTATTGTCAGTAACTACGTCTTTAAGGTGCTGGTGGAAGTCGTCTTTACGCCGGTGACGTACGCGCTTGTCGGATTCCTGAAGAAAGCGGAGTCCGAAGATTATTACGATCGCGACACCAATTTCAGCCCGTTCGCCATTCGCTGAAATATTGACTTTATATAAAGAGTGTTTCAAAGTATTTCTGGTGCAGATGGACTGCACTGTTTTTCGTTCTTTGGAGGATAGCCATGTTGTCAGCACAGAGTCTGCTTGCTCGCTCCCAAGGTCATGGGGCGACAATATTCCGCATTCTGGTGAAAAAAATGCTGGAACCTTCCTTAATCAAGACTATCAAAGATGCGGTCTTGAATGAGGCAAAAGCGGCTAATCACGTCATCCTTGATTTTCAGGATGTCGATGAGATGAGTGCCGCCGGGTTCGCGCTTTTGGCGCAATTGCATAGTCTCAGCCAGAGATCGGAGGCAGAGTTTTCTTTTTGTGGGTTTAATCCGGAAGTGCAAAGCCTTTTACGGCTAACGAACCTGCATTCGCTCTTCCCGACGTATGCAACCCCGGAAGACGTGGTGACGCAATGACCGCCGTTTTCCTTCACCGCCGGTCTCCCTCGCGGAGACCGGTTTTTTTTATGAGATTTCTCGAATGCTTCCATGGTCTGGAGTATTCTCTTTTCCCGTGGAAAAACAGACCGCTGCACCATTGGCCTATAGGATGCGTCCCCGGACGCTCGCGGAATTTTACGGTCAGGAGGATGTGGTGGGGCCAGGAGCCGCTTTGCGCGTGGCGATTGAAAAAGACGAGCTGCGCTCGGTGATCCTCAGCGGCCCGCCGGGTATTGGTAAAACGACGCTCGCGCACGTGGTGGCCAATGCGACGGAATCCGCATTTGTGCAGGTAAATGCTGTCACCAGCGGTGCCAAGGAGTTGAAGCAGATCTGCGAGGCGGCGGAAAAGCTGCTCAAGGCGACGGAGCAGAAGACGGTACTCTTTGTGGACGAGATCCACCGTTTCAACCGCGGGCAGCAGGACGCGCTACTGCCGGCAGTGGAAAACGGCAGCGTGATCCTGATTGGCGCCACCACGCAGAACCCGTACTTTGACGTGAATGCCGCGCTTCTCTCCCGGTCACAGGTTTGCCTGCTCAAGCCGCTGAGTACAGAGCACCTGAAGAAGATCGTCACAAACGCCATAGAAGATGAGCGCGGCTACGGCGGCAAGGTGAGCCTGGCACCGGAGGCCATTGAACGGATTGCCCAGGTGAGCAACGGGGACGCGCGTATCGCCCTCAACCTCCTGGAGCTCGCTGTGCTTACGTCTGGCGGCAAAGTGAGTGCTGCGGACGCGGAAAAACTGCTTCGCGACCGGCGCAGGAGGTACGATAAAACGGGCGAAGACCACTACGACACCATCTCCGCCTTCATTAAAAGCATGCGCGGGAGCGATCCGGATGCGGCGCTGCTCTGGATGTACGCGATGATCGAATCCGGAGAAGATCCACGTTTTCTCTTCCGCCGCATGGCCATCTTTGCCAGCGAAGACGTGGGGAATGCGGACCCGCGCGCACTGCAGTTTGTCGTCTCGGCATGGCAGGCATTCGAACTGGTCGGCTTCCCGGAAGGCGAATACTTTCTGGCGCACACCTGCGTGTATCTGAGCCAGGCTCCCAAGAGCAATGCCGTCACCGTTGCCATGGGCGAAAGCAAGGCTCTGCTGAAGTCGCTCCCGTCCGCGGAGGTTCCCTATCACCTGCGCAACGCCCCCGTGAAAGGCATGAAGGAACAGGGCTACCACAAAGGCTACGAGTATCCGCACAACGCGGAGGGTGGGGTGGTGGAAGCCCATTATTTCCCCATTGGCGTCACACCCGTGAATTTCTACAAGCCCACGGAACGCGGGTTTGAGGCCGAGGTCCAGGAGAGACTCGCGCGTGTCAAAAACGTGATCCGGGCGGCTCAGGTGCCGCAGGCTCGCTGACGCTATACTTGGCGCATGTTCGTTCGGGTCGTTCCGGCCACCAAATCCCCCGGCATCAGTGACGGCCTGACGTATTCATCCGATGCACCTTTGCCGCTGGGCACGCTGGTGGAAGTGCCTTTGCGATCCGGAGTGATTGAGGGGATTGTTGTGGAACAGCTTCCGGATCAATCTCTTCCTTTTGCGGTCAAACCCGTGACGCGCGTGATAGGAGGCAATGCCGTGGTGACGGAAGCCCTGGTAAAGACGGGATTATGGATGGCCAAAGAATATCTCTCGCCGCTGCGGCAAGTGTTGAGCGTTCTTCTGCCCGCCCCGCCGTGGAGGCTGCTTTCGACCGAATCGCGCAGTAAAAAAACGGCCGGCAAAAAGACGAAGGAGTTTATGTCATCCCCCGTGACACTCACGGAGGAGCAAAAGCAGGTTTGCGATAGTTTGCTGTCTTCTCGCTCCCCCGCGCTCCTCATGGGGCTCCCGGGCACTGGGAAAACGGAAATAGTCCGCGCTCTTACGGAACACGCTGTCAAAAATGGCGGACAAGTCATTGTGCTCTCTCCGGAAATTCTCGTGAGCGAACATGCGGCGGACCGGTTTGCCGGCATTGTGGCGCCGGAGCGAATTGCAGTGATTCATAGCAAGCTGACTCCCGCAAAAAAGAAGGCCTATTACCGCGCCATGCTCGCAGGGGATATTGATCTGGTCATTGGCTCACGCACAGCGCTCTTCAGTCCCCTCCCCCGCCTGTCGCTCATCGCCATTGAGGAAGAGCATGAATGGACGTACAAGCACGAGCAGATGCCGCGGTACAACACGCGCGATGTTGCGCGTGTATTGGCGCGGGAGGCCAGTGCCCTCCTGGTACTTTCGTCCGCCACGCCGTCCCTGGAAAGCTTTGCCTTGGCCAGCAAAGGAGATTTACGCTTATTGGAGCTTAAAAAGCGGTATGGGGACGTGGCTTTGCCCACCGTGTCCGTGGTGGATTTGCGCGAGGCACGCCTGCACGAGACGTATCCGCTGTCGCCGTTTCTCCTTACGGAGATCGGCAAAAGACTGGATGCCCGAGAGCAGACCGTGCTCTTCCTCAACCGCGCCGGGGACTACTCCGGCTTGCTGTGCCTGGACTGCAAGTCCCGGATCAACGGCACCGACTCCGCGCTCTGTCCCAAGTGCGGCAGTACACGCCTGATTAGCACCGGAGCGGGCACGCAGGTGGTGGAACGCGTTCTGAAAAAGAGCTTTCCGGACATCTCCATCATCCGGGCCGACCAGGACGCCGCAAAGGATTTTGAAAAACTCTCCGCTTCACTCAAGGAGTTTGCGAGCGGCACCGGTGACGTCCTGCTGGGGACGCAGACGGTCACACAGGGATTGGATTTCCCCCGCGTCACGCTCTCTGCTGTGCTCATTGCGGACACGGGATTGAGTAGGCCGGACTTCCGGGCCGGAGAACGCGTGTTTGCACATCTCGTACAGCTTGCAGGAAGAAGCGGCCGCAGTATGCCCGGTGAAGTGATTTTGCAGGCGTTCAACCCTGCTGCGGGAGAAGTGACATTCGCCAAAACATTGAATGTGCAGGGCTTTCTTGCCCAGGAGATGGCTCTGCGCCAGGCTGCGGGGTATCCGCCGTTTGTTCGCATGTGTCGTCTGCTTTTTGTATCGCCCCAGGCAGAGGCAGATGCGCGGGTGGCGGAGGCCAAGCTCAAATCCGCCGCACTGCAGGCGGGAATGACGGTGAAGATCTCCAGGCAAAAGAAATACGACGGTTCGCACCAGGTTCTCATTAGGGCGTCGGATATTCATCGCTTGCTTTCCGCCGTGCGCCTAGACCGTGTGTCTATCGATATGGATCCTGTAGATATAGTGTAAAGAGAACTTATCACCATAACGGACGTGAGTCTGGAGAAAGCGCAACAGGAGACAGCGTGCGCAGTCAAAGAAACGGTTACGATGGGTCCATTCCTCCCTCCCCTATGACGTACAAAAAAATCGCCGCCGAGTTCCTGGGTACATTCATGCTCACCATGGCAGTGTGGGTCTCCAGCACGTACGCATTGCCTATTTCCGGTCCCGTCGCTGCTGCGGTCACCCTTGGTCTATTTGTGTATTTGGTGGGAGGCATCAGTGGAGCACATTTGAATCCTGCCGTGACCATCGGTTTGCTCAGTATAGGAAAAATCAAAGGCAACGACGCCATGTTCTACGTGATCTCCCAGATTGCCGCCGCACTCGCCGTCATGACCGTGTGCACGTTCCTGAGCCCCGATGCTTCGCCCATGGTGGTGCGTGAGATGACGCTCACGGGCGCATTTGCCGAAGCGCTCGGCACCTTCGTGCTCGCCTTTGCCGTCACATCCGTGGCCATCAACCAGATTCCCGCCCCTGCGGTAGGACTGGTTGTGGGATCAGGCTTGCTGTGCGGTATTGCGATCGCTTCCGGGTTCCGCGATCCCATCCTCAACCCCGCCGTTGCCCTGGGTATTGGCGCCTTTGGGCCTTTTGAAATCCTGGCTCCCGTGGTGGGCGCCGTGGGTGGGGCGTGGGCGCGCTACGTCTTGAGTGATCACAAGTGATTCCGCAGGTGATACAGGGCGATACCTGCAGCCACGGAAACGTTCAGTGATTCTTTTTTCCCGAGCATCGGGATTTCCACCACGGCATCGGAGAGGTTCCGTATCTCTTCCGGAACGCCCGCCAGTTCGTTCCCCGCAACCAGGCAGACGCGGTCGGCAGGCGTGTAGCGGGAAAGGGGCATGGAACCCGTGACGCGTTCCAATGACACAATGCTGAAGCCTTCTTTTTGCAGTGCCTTCACCGCGTCGATCGGGTCTTTTTCATAGGTCCACGGAATGGTCTTCTCCGCGCCTATGGCGGTTTTACTGATTTCCTTGCGCGGGGGAACGGGCGTGTAACCGGTAAGGATCACGCGTTCCACGTCAAAGGCGTCACACGTGCGGAAAAACGATCCCACATTCCATAGCGAACGGACGTTGTGGACCAGGAGGACAATGGAGCGCTTGCGGGCCATAGTCACAGACGCTCGAGCGTGGAGGAGTTCTTGTTGCAGAAGACTTCCAGCAAACGGCTGTGCATGAGCCCTTCTTCCGTGATGCCCTCCATTCCGTACGCCACTCCGGACTCACTCCCCTTCCCCCATGCAGAGGCGCCGGTGTCCGGCATGTCCCGCCGCAGAAGGAGCGTTTTTTGGGAAAAGACGGATGCCTGCTCCTCTTTTTTGGCAGCTGCGTTCCAGCGCGTCAGCGTGTTTCCGCGGCGGATGGTGGCCCGTTCCTTGTTGGCATTGTAAATGGTCAGGTCCGCAAGCACTGCGGGAACGGACGCTTCGGGAACGGCAAGGTACTTCCATTGCTTGAGCTTGAGCTGGGGCGCTATGCGCCTGGCCGCCTGCTCCACCGTGCGCTCCTCGTTGTTGACGATGAGGGTATCGATGAAAATCTCCGTGAGCGACGTCTTGTGTGCGGGGATGCTCTCTTTACTGTCCGCCACTACGCGCTCTTTGGCCGGGGTGAGCCCGCGCTCCGTGATCCACTGTTTCATGGACGCAAAGTACGGTGCGCCGTTTTCTGGCGCGCGCTCGGGATGCGGCATCAGGGCGATCACGTTGCCCTCCGGGTTGCAGACCCCAGCCATGGCCAGCATGGCGCCGTTGGGCGTGACGGACGGATCCTCGCTGATCTTTCCGTCAGGATCACAGTACGAAAAGGCGATCTGGTCATTCTCCTGGAGCTTTTTCAGAATCTGCGGATCGCTGGTGGTGAACCGGCCTTCCCCGTGGGAAATGGGAATGTGCATGATGCCTTCCCAGTACGCGGTGGCACAGCGGCCTTTCTTGCACGAAGGGGTGATGTGCACCCATTCACTCAAGAGGGGCAGGCCCTTCACCCCGCCCTTTGTCTGGATGGCATTGCGGGCAAGGCACATCTGCAGGCCCTCGCCGTTGGGGACCAGACCGCTTTCGATCAGCACCTGCGCGCCATTACAGATGCCGATGACCACCTTTCCCTTTGCCGCTTCCTCGCGGATGACATCCATGATGGGGTCGCGCGCGCTCACCATGCCGCTGCGGCCGCGGTCCTCGTAGGAAAAGCCGCCGGGGATGAAGTATGCATCCATCTGGCGCAGGGTTTCCGGATTCTCATTCCAGCGGAAAAACACGGGTTCCATGCCCGCGGCGCGGATGGCACGCATCGATTCCACTTCACCGTTTGTACCGGGGAAAGAGACGATGGCGACGCGCGGGGTCTTGGTCATGAGTGCATGGGTTAAACCTTCATGATCTCCTCTTCCTTCTTCTTTGCAGCGTCCGTGATTTTGGCATTAGCATCGTCCACGGCCTTCTGCAGCTGGGTTTCCAGTGTGCGCTTCACATCCTCGTCCTTCTCCTGCTTGATGGCGTCCAAAGACGTTTGACGGTGCTTACGGACGGAGATTTTGGCCTCTTCCGCCATTTGATGCACCATTTTCCCCACTTGTTTCCTGCGCTCCTCGGTCATGGCAGGGAAGTTGATGCGGATGGCTACGCCGTCATTGACCGGGTTCACGCCAAGGTTTGCCATCTGCAGTCCCTTTTCGATGTTCGCCAGAAGCGACCTGTCCCAGGCCTGCACCACCACACTGCGTCCGTCTATGCTCACGCCCGCGACGGTGCGGAGCTCCTGCTTGGATCCGTACGCCTCCACCATGACGTGATCAATGAGGGCGCTGTTGGGGCGTCCGGTCTGCATTTTGCTGTATTCGTTCTTGAGGTGCGTAAGGGCTTTTTCCACTTCCTGCGTGAACGAGGCAATGCGGGGATCTGAAGACATAGAGGAAAAGGGGGTACACCGAAACTGTACCAGAAGCGAAGTGCGGGGAAAACTGTGGCTCAGCCTTTTACCAGCGTTCCGATCTTGTCTCCCTTGGCGGCCTTGAGCAGGTTGCCGCGGGTGAAGAAATTGAAGACGACGATGGGCAGCTTCTGCTCACGGCAGAGGCTGAAGGCCGCCTGGTCCATGACCTGGTAGTCCCCTTCAATGGCCTGCTGGAACGTGAGCGTGGAAAATTTCTTTGCGTCCTTGTGCTTACGCGGGTCTTTGTCGTACACGCCGTCTACGTTTGTGGCCTTGAGGATCACGTCGCACCCCAGCTCCAAGGCGCGGAGCGCGGCGGCCGAATCCGTGGTGAAGTACGGGTTGCCCGTGCCCCCTGCGCAGATCACCACGCGCTTTTTCTCCAGGTGCCGCAGCGCCCGGCGCTTGATGAAGGGCTCCGCCAGCTGTGGAATGTCTATGGCGGAAAGCACGCGCGTCTCGGTGCCCGTGGCCTCCAGGGCGGACTGCAGCGCCACGCTATTCATAATGGTGGCGAGCATGCCCATGGAATCGCTCACCGTGCGCTCAATGCCGGATTCCTTGGTGTCCCGGTAGCGCCAGATGTTGCCACCGCCCACAACCACCACCACCTCGCTCTTCCTGCTGATTTCCCTGATCTGCTTGGCGACGTCCGTGAGTGTGGGCTTGTCGATTCCGTAATCGTTCTCGCCACTAAAGACCTCTCCGGAAAGTTTCAGCATGAGGCGCTTGTACGACATGGATGGGGTGGGGTTAGAGGTTGATGACGTCGGGAGGGGTGGATTTCTTCCCTTCGTCCATTTTGCCGTTCGTATCGTACACGTTCGAACGTACCGAACGGAATACCCTGACGGTGAACGCAAGCACTTGTTGCCATGCCTGCCGTACTGTTATTTCCCCACTGGCCAGGGGGCCCACGATGGGCAGGTCTTTCCGCAATCCCTGCGCGGCATTTACAAAACCCGTGACCATTCCGGCAAACGGGATGAGGACCAAGAGTTTCCCGATGAGCGGGATGATAGGAAGGACGAGGGTGAGAACAAAGAGGATCATGCCCTGCTTTGCGTGGAAACGCACAAAGGGCGAATTCCGTTTCCAGAAAAACAGAACGGCGGAGAGTAGCCACAGGTATGCCAGTGCCGCGATGTCCTTGTTGTCACGGATGTCCTGGTCGACGGGGATAGCCCCCTCCGTGGCCGGCAGATGTGAGCAGTGCGCTTCTGTCATCCGGGAGATGCTACACAAAGAGCCGAACCGCATCCACGATTTTTTGGTATAATGGGTGATAAGAAGAGCATCTTTGGTAGCTCCCGACTACGCTCTACCGAGCTTTACCGGGCAGGCAGTGGATAGAGCAGCTCCGCAGCGCGGTTTCGACGCGTGCGGAGTTGGTCGCAACGAATTCAATCGAACGCACTTTCGTGCTATAATTCTCAAAAGACTCGCTTCCCATGCCTCCGTAGCTCAGTGGATAGAGCAGCTCCGCAGCGCGGTTTCGACGCGTGCGGAGTTGGTCGCAACGAATTCAATCGAACGCACTTTCGTGCTATAATTCTCAAAAGACTCGCTTCCCATGCCTCCGTAGCTCAGTGGATAGAGCAGTGGGTTTCTAACCCATTGGTCGCAGGTTCGATTCCTGCCGGAGGTACCATATCTCTATGAAGATGGGCGTCTACATTCTTCAGGGTTCCAGATTTTATGTTGGGAGTACCGATGATCTTGATCGAAGACTAGAGCAGCATAAAAACGGACATACACATACCACAAAAAGAATTGGCGATTGGAAATTAGTGAAATTTATTCCCTGCGATTCTTTGTCAGATGCCAGGAGTTTGGAGCGCAAAATAAAGAAGGGCAAGAATATCAAACGATGGGTTATTAAATAGAGCAGCTCCGCAGCGCGGTTTCGACGCGTGCGGAGTCAGTCGCAGGTTCAATCCATCCTATATAGAGAGTGCGTGATTCCTGCCGGGGTACCATTTTTCGTCTATCGAAAAAGAAATACCGGATGTCGACGTCGTTCTTTTTTTGAAAAGTGGATTGACCCAAGCACACTGGGCGGGACCCTGCTCAACTCGGTCTTTCACAAGGCGTAAAGGAGGTGTGTATGACTCCAATTATACCACTCGTAGATCCCCACAATCAGGCGTATAAAATCGCCAGGGCTCTCAATTCAGGAGTCCTAGTAGCCGAATACGCTGATCCCGTACCTCCGGTTGCAATACCGGTGGTATCTGGGATAGCAAAAATGTTTACGCGATTTTTTGGTCCAAAACCGATTATCGCACCGGTCACTGCAAAAATTGGCCAACGGCTTTTCCTTCCAGTGGGAGTGGAAAGCACGGTTTTGTTTCTACCGGTTCAAGTGCTGCGGGATGATTGCCTGAGGTTTTGTCCCGTGAATGAGGCGTTGGCTGGAAAGGGCTTCAAAGGCTCTTCCAAAAAAACCTCGTTACGCGAAGACACTGTCGACGTTTTTACAACCCGGCACATTCGGGGCATCCCCCCTGAAGAGCGCCGAAAGGCGGTCATTCGTATCCAAAACGATGGTCTGCGCACGCGCGCAGTCGTTGAGGATTTAGTTCCCATGGAAACTGTAAACGCCTAAAAAGGAAGACCTCTGAGCAGGGTCTTTCTTCTCTATGCGTTGCGACCGCCTGCCCTTAGGTTTAGGCTTGGGTCATATGCAACGCCTCACCAAAATCGTCTGTACCATCGGCCCCTCTTGTTCCAGCAAGGACGGCCTCCGCAGCCTTGTGCATGCCGGCATGAACGTCGCCCGCATCAACCTGTCCCACGCCACGTGGGAAGATCATGCCAAAGTGATCAAGGTTATTAAGGAAGTGAATGCCGAAAACGCCAAGAAAGGCATTCCTCCCGTGGCCATTTTGATGGACACAAAAGGCGCAGAAGTGCGTACCGGTGTGGTGGAGAAGCCCATTGTGGTCAAGGAAGGTGAAACGGTGATTTTTTCCTTCAAGCCCATCAAAAACGCGGATAAGCAGGTGGTTTTGGTCAACCACAAGCTGTTTGCGACGGACGCCAAGGATGCGGACTGCATTGTGATCGATAACGGAAAGATGATGTTCGATTACGTGAAGACGCGAGCGGACGGCGGAGTGGAGGCCAAGGCCAATGAATCCGGTATCATCGGTTCCCGCAGGCATGTCAACCTGCCCGGTGCCAACCTGCACATGCCGTCCCTGACGGAAAAGGACTGGGAGGACATCCAGCATTCCATTGATATTGAAGCGGACTACATTGCACTCTCCTTCATCCGCGAGGCGTCGGAGGTGGCCGAGGTGCGCCGTTACGTCGACAAGCACAAGAGCAACATGCAGCTGATCGCCAAGATGGAGACGCGCCAGTGCATCGAGAACATGGAAGAGATCATCAAGGTGAGCGACGGCATCATGGTGGCGCGCGGGGATTTGGGTTCGGAGATGGCTTTTGAGCGCATTCCGGTGATACAGGACACGCTTGTGGCCCTCACGCACAGGGCGGGCAAACCCGTCATCGTTGCCACGCACATGCTGGAGAGCATGATTGAGAATCCCACTCCCACGCGTGCGGAGGTTACGGACATTGCCCATGCGGCCACTACCGGAACGGATTCCACCATGCTTTCGGGCGAGACGGCCAGCGGCCAGTTTCCCATAGCGTCCCTGGATGCCATGAGCCGCGTGCTTGCGGAAACGGAGCGCCACATTCACCAGACACACCCGCACATCCTTCCCGAGTACGGTGATACACGGGACGCTCAGGCGGAAGCAGCCGTTCTGCTTGCCAGTTCCTCCAATGTTCGCGCCCTTTTGGCGATGACCAAGACGGGCAAGACGGCCATTGATCTCAGTCATTTCCGTCCTTCCATACCTGTTATCGCCGCAACGCCGGAGCAGTATGTGGAGCGCAGGCTTCAACTCTACTTTGGCGTACGGCCTATCAACGTGCCGTTTTCCTCGGATCCGGAAAAGACCGTGATGACCGCGGTTAAGCAGGCTGTCGCCTCCAAGCTGCTGAAAAAGGGCGACAAGTATGTACTGGTGTCCGACGCAAAGGCGCACGGAAAGAACATCAGCACCATCCAGGTCAGAATGGTGGAGTAACAGCGTACGCGCTTAATCCCAGGGCCACAGTTTGTCCTGCTCCGGGCTTACCGTGCGACGAATGGCCACAGCCGACTCCGGTTTGACGTACTGAACCCCCTTCACCGTGCCTTGCATGCCGGCTATTTGCGGATCATTTTGCAGGGCCGAAAGGGACTGCGCCTCGGCGATCTGCATGTTGAGCACTTCCTGGTCCAGGAGCAGGAGCGAGCGCTGGTTCTCCAAGCGTCGGAGACTGTATCCCTTGGTGGCGTTGGCGTTCTCGTGCACCAAAATAAGGAGAGCCAGCACCAAAATGAGCGCACCAATGCTCACCATGAGCAGCATGGTGCTCTGATTGACCATTCTTCCCAGAGACGCGCGTCGCGGCATGCCAGAAGACGAGTCGGGACTGACCATTCAGGTGCCTAGTATTCCAGTACACATTTTTTATGCAACTTAGACGACTCGACGGATGGCCCGGAACCGTGCGCTGCGTGATCGCGGGTTTTCCTGCACCTCTTTTTCCGAGGGGGCGATCCCCTTTTTCGTTAACATTTCAAACTCCGCCGGCATGGCAATTGCTCCGGTTACATCGTCTTTTATGGCTGTTGTGAGAGACCGGAAAGCGGTTTTAACCAAGCGGTCCTCCAGAGAATGGAAGGTGATGATCCCCGCGCGACCGCCTTTGGGCAGAATTTCCGGAAGAAGGCGGAGTAATTGGTGGACTGCGTCCAGCTCTCCATTAATGGTGATGCGCAACGCCTGGAAGATTTGCGGCAAAATCTTTACCGCTCTGTGCCCCACCGCTTTTTCCGTGGCCTGACGCAGGTGGGTTGTTGTCAGTCCCGTTTTACCCTTTAGCTCCGTCAGGATCACGTCCGCAATACGCCCCGCATCGTCTATCTCGCCGTACGTGCGGAAAATTCGTGCAAGTTCTTTGTCATCTATGCGTTGCAATACGTCCTCTGCCGTTTCACCCTTAGTCCTATCAAAGCGCATATCCAATGGGCCCTCTGCTTTAAAGCTGAATCCCCGCTCCGGCTCGTCAAGATGCGGGGAACTGAGCCCCAAATCCGCAAAGACAATATCTGCTTTGAGCGGAAGCAGCCCGCTCAGTGTTTGAAAATTGGCATGATGATAGGAGGCGCGGCCTCCAAAGGGAGCCAGACGCTTCTTGGCCTCCTCCAGGTTTTGCCTGTCCGCGTCAAAAGCGATGAGTTGTCCGTCTGGGGCGGTTCGCTGCAAAAAACCTGCGGCGTGTCCCCCCAGCCCCAGTGTCAGATCCAGTACCGTTTCGCCCGGTTGCGGCTTGAGCACCTCCATCACTTCGCCGAACAGAATGGGAATATGCTCCATGGGGCATAGGATCTTCGACTCACCGCGCTCGCTCAGACTCATTCGACTCCATGGCTTGCCATGAGCCAGTCCGCCGAGCGGACGAGTCGAATGGCGGAGCCACGACAACCGAGATTGCCGTGGCGGAGAGGGAGGGATTTGAACCCTCGATACGGTTTTAACACCGTATACCGCATTAGCAGTGCGGCCCTTTCGACCACTCAGGCACCTCTCCGCGCGGCAGGAGTATAGCCATGCG
>CAYMAT010000001.1:49463-69482 GCA_964388495.1 uncultured Candidatus Peribacteria bacterium | reverse complement strand
GGAGCCGGTGGTGACTGCGCTGCAGATTGTCCCCAATTCTTTTGTGCATAACGTATCCGCATTCATGCGGCAGCTGCTTACGGAAGAGCCCTACAGGATCTCGTTTTATAACAGTCTCTACGGCTACCGCGTATTTGGCCTTTCGCTCACGGTGATTGTGGGGCTTTTGGGAGCACTGTGTGCACTACTGTTTTTCTTTCTGCGCGGAGGAGAACGCATGCTGCAAAACACGCTCCTTATCTGCGCCCTGACGCTGATGGTTTTTGACGCACGGTTTTCCGCGGATCTTTTGCGCTACACACGGGCACATCTGGCGCAGTGGTACGGGAAGGGAATGATGTTTGGCGCCACGGCATCCTACGCGCAGGTGACGGATGCACTGCAAAAGGAAACGATCGCGACAGGCGTGCCCCCACGCACATACGTATGCACCAGTTACTGGAACTACTACGGCCGCATGCTGCGGTATGACGCGTCTCCCCTGCTAGTGCTTCTGCATGCTAACCAAGGCACCACGCCCACCCACGTGCTGGTCTATAACCGATTGGATTGGAGTTATGAAAACGGCGAGCTCCGGTGCGGTGACGTGCAGCAAAAAGCATCGCTTCTGCAAAAATTCCCGGATGGCGCCACGCTCTTCTCTTTGGAAACATGATGATTCTTTCGCCCATCCTCGGCTGTTTGTTTATTGCCATGGAAGGCTATGTGCTTGCGCGCCTGATCCTGAAAAACGAGGACGGGAGAATGCTCCTCTCCTTGAGCGTGCCGCTAGGAATACTCCTCAACACGCTGCTCTTTTTTGGCTACACCCTGCTCCATGTGCCCCTTGCTCCGCTGCCGCTCTTTGCAGGTCACAGCGTGATGCTTGCGGCACTACTGGGCACGTATCACGGGTGCAAACATCCGTGGCCGCTGTTTTTTGCCACATCGAATAATGAATCCAAGCATGAACGCTTGACCAAAAAATCCACGATTCTTATTACATGCTGCGTGCTCCTGCTTTCCGCAAAAGCGGTCTACGCATTTTCCCACGCCGTCTTACTCCCCACTGCACAGCTGGATAGTCTGGCCAACTGGAACATGCGCGCCAAGCTTTCCTTCCAGGACCGCGCGATGGCGTTTGATACGGACGCGCTGCGCGGCATGGAAAAGCCCCACTATCCCTTCTTATTCCACAGCTCGCAGATCTTCATCAACCAGGGGCAAGGCACATGGAACGACAGCCTGGCAAACGGCATTCATTTTCTTTTGGCACTCACCTCTTTTACTGCCCTGTGGCTGATGCTCAAGCGTATCTCCGGAACCATTCCTGCAACCGTTGCCGTCACGCTCATCACGGGGTTGCCGCTGGCAGCGGCACACTTAGGGCAGGGATATGCAGACATGATGCTGGCGCAATTTGCCGCACTCTCCTTGGGCGCGCTCCTGCTTTTTGTACGCGGTGACAAACACTGGCTGATAATTTCCGCGCTTTTTGCGGCGGCAGGCGTGTGGACCAAAGAAGAAGGTTTGCTGTTTGTCCTGGTACCGTGGGTGGGGTTGTTGGCACTCCTCTGGTGCCTGCATGCGCCCAGGCGCAGATGGATCCTTGGCGCGGGAGTCACAGGAGTGATTACAGGCGGACTCTTCACGCTGTTTGCGCTTTTGCATCACTTTGGGCTCACGCCACACGGAAATGACGCATCGCTTGCCGCCAACACCATGGCCATGCGAGCCCTACCCCAAGCGCTTTTCTGGACCAGCTCGCTTGGGCCCGTCTGGTACATGCTTCCGGTGGCATTGCTTGCGTTAGGGGTAGCGATTCGCCGCAATTCCCCAGATATCGACTACAAAAATCTGCCCACGCTGCTTTGGGGACTGAGCGTGATGGTATTGGTCTTTGGCATTTATCTGCTCACACCCAATGCTGCATCGCTCCTGGATGGCACGGCGTTTTACCGGCAGATGTTCACGCCTCTGGCGCTGATCATTGTGTCCATCACCGCGATTCTTTCTCCTGCTTTTCAGAGAGATTTTTCCAAGTGAGAGCACAATGCTCTGCACCTGGGACGGCCCTGCCATGGAGGGATAGGGCTTATCGATTACATACGGATCAGACACGTAATCTACGGCGTATGTTTTGGTTGCGGGATCAATGAGCGTCACGGAACCGGACGTGCGGCCCGGCAACAAAAAAACTGCCAATGCCAGAGCCACACAGAGAAGGCCTATGAGAATCAGCACACAGCGCACCCATGGATTGCCGCTTGGCGGCTTTCTTGGGCAAGAATCTTTTTCTGCCCCGCCAATGCCTTCTTCTCGTTATCCAGCGTCTTCTTGCGGCTCTCCAGTTCTTTTTTATGATCGTCAAAGTCCTGATCTGCTTTTTTCTTCCGATCATCCAATTCCCTTTTTGCCGCATCCACTGTCCGCAGCGCCTCCGCTTTCTTATCTTCCAAGACTTTCACTTTTGTCTGGATATTTTTTATTTCCGCATCCGCGGCATCCGCCGTCTTTTGCGCTTCATTCAAAGCGCGCGCGTCGGCATTGATCTTTGCAATCTCCGCGTTGTGCGCAGCGTCTGCATCGCGAATAAGGCGATCGATCTCGTCACCCTGAATGGAAAGCTGCGTTTCACGCGCACGCACGCGCCCTTGTTCTATACCCACGCTTGTACGCTCACGCGCCTTGGCCGCCACGTCTTTGGGGTCCTCTGCCATACCCAAAAGACGGACCCATCATCCTGGTCTTACCGCTTTACGCCCCTACCGCGTTGGCCAGCAGCACCGCCATTCCCGCGATCATTAGCCAAACATACACGCCGGCACGGACGGACGGATCGCGAAGAGTATCGAAGAAGGAATTGTGTGTGGAAAGCATTAATGATATTATAACATAATTTTAACAGTTTGAAAATGCCCGGTCCAAAGACCGGGCTCCGCCTCGGGGCGGCTTATTTGTAGCGAATGGCGGCCCCTTTGAAGGGCCACCCGGAAGTGACGTACACCGTCACTTCCTTTCCTGCCGGGTTTGTAGCGCGGCAGGTAAACAGGGCTGCATCCTGACGGTCTCCACCGCGGAGACCAACAAACAAAAAAATGTGTTCCTTTACGACTACATTACTGTAGCCGGCCGCCTCAAGAGCGGCTACCGCCACTTGGGGCTCAACAAGAGCCCCGCGGCAAAAAACAAGAATCACGAGAATGACGAGGATCACGGCGGACCCTCCTTTAACGAAGCTTTGCACTTTTTCTCCTTTCTTCGTCTTTTGCTAAGGAACGGAACTTATTATTTTATAACATATTATTACTCTAAATACAAGAGCGGGTTTTTCTTCACGCCGTTCACGCGCACTTCAAAGTGCACGTGGATACCCGTGGGACCGTGGACGAGACCCGTGTTACCCATATCGGAGATGTACTGCCCTCGCTCCACATGATCCCCCACTGCAACGTGCAGGGCCTTGTTATGACCGTACAGCGTGACCAGCCCGTTGCCATGGTCGATCTCGATGACGTTTCCATAACCCCCATTCCATCCATAATCGGCACGAATGACTGTCCCCGCCTCCGCGGCATAAATGGGGCCTCCCCCGCGCGTCTGGATGTCCACCGCATAGTGGCTGGGACCGAACTTCTGCGTGTAATAGCAGTTACTGCACGGCATCTGGAGCAGCGTCTGCGTGAGCGCTGCGCCGGCCACGGGCCCCTGGGGCGTGAACCCCGCACTGCCACCCGAGGACGGCAGCGGCAACTTGATCTGCTTGCTGGGACCCTGTCCCCCAAACTGCAGCGCCTGGCTGGTGGCCGTTGTGGCGGAGGCCACCACGGGCTTGCCGCCGGGGATGATCAGCTGCTCGCCGGCCATGATGAAGCCGCCCTGAATGCGGTTCTGGCGCACGATGTCGTCCACGGACACGTCATACAGCTGCGCAATGCGCCCCAGGGTCTGCCCGCGGCGCACGATGTGCACCACGCCGTCCACGGGGAGGATCAGGAGCTCCTGACCCACCTTGAGCTTGGACTGCTCGGTGAGGTTGTTGGCCCAACGGATGGTATCCACGGTGACCTTGTACCGGTCGGCGATGGACTGGATGGTGTCGCCATCGCGCACTTCATGGATGACACCCTCGTTATACGCCAGGCGAGATCCCTGCTTGCCCAGGGATGAGGTCTTCATGAGAAAGCCCTCCTCCACAAACAAGAATTGCTGCGGTGATCCCGCAAGGTCCTCTTCACCCGTGTCCGCGGAGACTGACACGTACGGCGGCAGCAGCGCGGCCACCAGGAAAACGCCGATCAAAACCGCACGCACACGGAACGAAACCCAATGAACGAGGGGGTTACGCATGCGATCAGGCGAAGATGCTTCCGAGGATGTTGAGCACCGCGCGCATATCCACGTACCGCTCACGCGAGCCCAGGAGCACCACCAGGTACTCGCGGCCGTGCTCGCTGACTAACGAGAACAGGCATTGGCGGGCGGCGTTAGTGGTCCCTGTTTTGCCGGCAAGGACCTTGCCCTGCCGCAAAAGGACGTGCGTGTTTTCCAGTGCGATCTTTTTCCCTTCAAGACTCTCTATGGTGTCCTCCGGCGTGGACATGCGCGTGCGGATTTCCGGATTGCGCAGAGCGTAAGCGGAAAGGAGAGCGATATCGCGCGGGGTGGAGAACTGCCCGGAATCATCCAGGCCGCTGGGGTTGGCAAAGGACGTGTTCTGGAGACCAAGCGACTTGGCGCGCTCGTTCATCACCTGCACGAACGCCTCCGTGGAACCGCTGTGGTAACGGGCCAGCGTCTCGGCCGCATCGTTTGCAGAAGGAATGAGAAGCGCCGAAAGCAAATCCCCCACCGTGAATTTGGCTCCGGCCGAGAGATAGGCCTTGCTGCCATCCACATTCTGGATGCCCTTGGGCACCGTCACCACCTCGTCCATCTTGTGGTTCTCCACAATGATCAATGCCGTCATGATCTTGGTCAGGCTTCCCATGGCGCGGGGCCGGTCCGCATTGCGGCCGAAGATCTCCTGCCCGCTGGAAAGATCCACGATCACCGCTCCGGAAGCGGAAAGCTTCTGGGCAAGTTCGCGCGAGGGGAACTGCTGGGCCTCCAGGGCGGCGGGCGGGGTGAGCGGAAGGTCGAATGCCGAAACGACATCGGAACCTCCGGACCCGGGTGCGGGCACCATCCCAAGGAGGAGCAGGGATAGGAATAACTGCACGCTCTCCATGTGCGGAAAGTGTAGCAGAAAAAGGCGTGAAGAAGTCATGAAAGAACCGTGATTTTTTTGTTAGTCAAATCGCGCAAAGAATCGCTCGCTTACTTGTAAATCACGCGCCCCTCAATGCGCAGATCAATGTAACTTTTTGCGTCCTGCAGTTTGGCCCCGCGCAGGAAGTTCCGCAGCCGCCCCAGCTGCTCCTCCATGGGCGAGCGCATGTCGAACCAGAAGCTGCGCTGCGGGGTGTCCAAATGGAACTCGCGCGCGCGCAGATACACCGTACGTGACTTGATCTGCTGGCCGAACTCGCGGACCAGCGCCTGCTCCGCCAGGGACATCTGGTTTAAGAGCTCCGGCGTGATGATGGCCGTGTTGGGGATGGGCCTGGCCCCCCAGTCCGTCAGGCGGATGGTGGGCAACGGCGCGTCTTTTTGCTCGTCGGGCGAGACCACGTAGATGCCGTTCTGCGCCAGGAAGTCGAAAGTCCCCGCAGGCGGTGGAGCAGCCACGGCTCCGGACCCTGTCAGTGAACCGCTTCCTGTGGGGCGTGTTACCACGGCTCCGGCCGGCACCTCGATCTTGAGGCGCGCGATGAGCGGCAGGAGCGTGAGGCGGACCGTGAGGCGTGAGGGGTACTCCTTCTGCACGCTCACGCTCTGGATATCCGGCGCGGCCTCACGGACAAGGCTGGAGACATCCGATGACGAGAGGAAAAAGAGGTGCTGCCCGTAGAGCGGACGCACCTGCTCCAGGACTTTGCGGACGTCCACGCGCGCATCCGTGCGGACGATGCGGATTTCCCGCACGCGCGTGAGCGGGGAGAAGAGCAGCGCCGCAAACACCATGCAGAGCACTCCCGCACACGCCAGCAGCACCCATCGCCGGCTGTTCACCGCAAACTGCTTGGCGGAATTCTGGAAACGACGGAGTGAGCGCAGCCGACGCTCCCATTTCCACGATGACGTGCGTTTGTGCTTCTGCCGCACGAACGTCCTCGTCTTCTTGCTGACGGGGCGTGAGAATTTCCTGGGAAGCGGACGGCGGGGTCGCTTGAGCACGGAGATTAGTATAAGAGGTGCAGCCGTCCGGGGCGATGGTGGGTATACTTCACACATGCGGATAGCGATAGTGGCCGACTGGCTGACCACCATGGGTGGCGCGGAACGCGCGCTCACGGAATTCCACGGCCTATGGCCGGAGGCACCGTTGTACACATCCGTTGCCAACACCAAGAACCTTTCAGGGCTTGGGCAAGCGGATATCCGGACCTCCTGGCTCCAGAAGCTCTATAGACTGACGGGTAACCATCAGATCCTTTTGCCCTTCATGGCGTACGCCATGGAATCCCTGGATCTGACGGGGTTTGACGTGGTGCTCAGCTCCTCCCATGCCGTGGGCAAGGGAGTGGTACCCCCCGGAAACGCCGTACACGTGTGTTACTGCCACACCCCCATGCGCTATGCGTGGGAGATGGAACGGGAGTATTTGGACGACTTTGGCGTGCCGGATTTTCTCCGCAAACGCGTGCGTGCGCACCTGCGCAACCTCCGGCGCTGGGACTTGACCACCAGCAAGCGCGTGGATGTGTTCTTGGCAAACTCATCGGAGACCGCGGCACGCATCAAGCGCATCTATAACCGTGAATCCATTGTCATTCCCCCGCCCGTGCAGCCACGGTTCTATGAAACGCCGCTTGTTCCTTACTCTTCAAGGAGGGAATATTTGGCCATCGGTCGACTGGTGCCTTACAAGCGCTTTGATCTGGCGGTTCTTGCAGCCAATGCAGCGGGTGCCCCGCTGACCATTGTGGGAACGGGCAAAGAAGAGAAGAGGCTGCGCGCCATGGCGGGCCCCACCGTCACCTTCCGCGGCCGCGTTCCCGATGACCAACTCCCCGCGCTCTATGCATCCGCCAAAGCGGTGCTGTTCCCCGTACATGAGGATGCGGGGCTGGTGCCCATGGAAGCCCAGGCCGCGGGAACGCCCGTGATTGCGCTGGGGAAGGGTGGAGCGCTGGATACGGTAGTGGGCGGGGCCACGGGAATTTTCATAAACGAACAATCGACTTCAGCCCTAGTGGAAGCCATGAATGAAGTGGAAAAACTCCCGTGGAATCCGGAGGCGATCCGGACGCATGCACGGCAGTTCTCCGCCGACACTTTCCGCAAACGCATCGCGGAGGAAGTGGAGCGGGCGTACCATCAGTTCCATGGAACGACGTCCCGACTCTCATAAAGGCGATAACGGAAAAGTTGCCGTCATTGGCGGAAGCTCCACCATGCACGGCGCACCGCTTTTTTCCGCATTGGCCGCAGAGGCCAGCGGCGTGGATTTGGTCTATGTCTCGCTGCCCAAAGTCCACGAGCACGTGGCACGGATACAGTCGCTGAATTTTCAGGTGCATCCTTTTTGCGGCGACGAGCTCTCCAAAAAAGATTTGAATCCGATCCTTGAGCTGCTGGCCACTGTGGACGTGGCGGTGATTGGTCCGGGACTGTCGCGGACGGCTGACGCCCAGCGCATCATCCGCGAGCTCGTAGAAAGCGCCACGTGTCCGCTGGTGCTGGATGCCTCCGCGCTGCAGAGCTGGACGCTGGACGCCGTGAAGGGGAAGTATTCGATCCTCACTCCGCATCTTGGGGAACTGGAACGTATGGGCGTGGAACCGGATGCCATAGGGGAGACCGCGGCTAAACACTCCGTGACGATTCTGGCCAAGGGCGTCATTGACCGCATCGCGACGCCCGAGGGTGTGGTCAAAGAGGTGGAAGGCGGGAACGCGGGCCTGACCGTGGGAGGAACGGGAGATGCCCTAGCAGGACTGACCGCAGGACTGATCGCGCAGGGATTATGTGGCCCCGACGCTGCAATGCTCGCGAGTAAAACGATCAAGAAGGCGGGCGAAACGCTCTTCCTCATCCAAGGAACCGCTTACACCACTAAGCAGGTGATTTTGGAGATTCCGGGGATTCTGAAATTGTAATTGGTGATTCGTAATTCGTTACTAGTAAAATACGAAGTACGAATCACTAATTACGAGAATGATTTCGAACCCCTTCCCCCTCCTCACGCAATTCTCCGATCGTCTGGCCGTCGCCTCCTTCGACAAATCAGACGATATAAGAAGCGACGCTGATGCCGGAAAGATAATGGGCATCGAATGTACCGCGGGGCTCTGGCAGGTGCACGGGAACAAAACCGAGATTGTCCGCGGGCCGACCAATAGAACCCTCAAGGCCGACGGCATGGCGACGGATGCCAAAGGGTTGTTGCTGACGGTACGAGCTGCGGACTGTCAGAACTTCGTGTTCTTTGATCCCGTGAAGAACGTGGTGAGCGTGCTGCATGCGGGGTGGCGAGGATTGATCGCCGGGGCTATTACCGAACACATCGCCGCACTCAAAAAGGAATGGCATTGCAATCCCGCAGATCTGCATGTGGGCGCAGGCCCCTCACTGTGCTTTGCCTGCGCGGAATTCACCGATCCTGTTGCAGAGCTTCCAGGATTCGATCCAAAACTTCTCAATCGACGGAAAGCGAATCTCCAGGAAGCGGCCACGCAGGAGATGGTGAAGAACGGGATTCCCCGCGAGCACATCGACCGCATGCCGGATTGCACCAAATGCCATCCGGAAAAATACTGGACCTACCGCGGCGGTGATCATGATGCAGTGATAGCGGGGCATACGAATATGTTGGTCGTCGTACTTCGTTAGTTCGAACATACTCGTTAATTCGAATTCACAAATTAACGAGCGTACGAGAATAATTTCGTCGTATATACCCAAACGGCCGTCGGACAGTAACGCTTGTCCCTGGAAACCCAGGTGGGTGGCCGCATCCCTTCACCGCAGTGAAGAGAGATTAAGCCTCCCAAAATGACAAATCAGAGAAGAAACGTTAGTGCCGCATGGCGCGCCGTCGAGGAAGCCTCACACTAGAATTTTCGGATCCGTATTTCAACTGAAATCTATAGCAAAAAGAGGAGTATAATAAGAAACCCTCATGACTGATCTTCAAAGTCGCATCTCGGCCGCAAATTCCCTGCTCTCGCCCAAGGCGATGAAGCACGGCACAGGCCGCGGACGGGTTTTCCCCGAGCCTGAGGATGAAACGCGTTTCCCCTTTCAGCGCGACCGCGACCGCATCATTCACAGCCAGGCGTTCAGGAGGCTGATGGGGAAAACGCAGGTGTTTGTGGCGGGGGAGAGCGACCATTTCCGCACGCGCCTGACCCACACCATGGAAGTGGCGCAACTCTCCCGGGACATTGCCCGGACGCTGCGGCTGAATGAGGATCTAGCCGAGTGTATTGCCCTGGCGCACGATCTGGGCCATCCGCCCTTTGGCCACACGGGCGAAACGGCGATGAATGAGTGGATGCAGGGGCACGGCTCGCACTTTGAGCACAACGAGCAATCCATCCGTATCGTGACGCTGCTGGAGGAGCACTCTGGGCTTTTCCCGGGGCTGAATCTGAATCATGAAGTGATCGACGGCCTGAAAAAGCACGAGCACCTGCAGGCGGAGATGGCGGAACCGCAGAGTTTGGAATCCAAGCTCGTGAACCTCGCCGATGAGATCGCCTACACCGCACACGATACGGATGACGGACTGCAGGCGGGGTTGTTTGCCGAATCCGACCTGTGCACCACGCGCCTGGGCACCACGGCGATGGAATCCTCGCGCAAACGCCAGACTTCCGTGCGCGGGGCGCTGATTCATTTGATCGTCACGGACTTGTACGCGCAGGGGGAAGAGATTCGTTTCTCTCAGACGATGCGGACCGCGCTGGATGAACTGCGGAAATTTTTGTGGGACAACATGTACATGCACCCGCGCGTGACGGATGACAATAAAAGGCGCGCCCAACTGATCCCCCTCCTTTCTGACATGCTGTTGAAAGACCCTCCGGCAAAAGTCCTGGAGTTACAGAAGAGGACGGGGTCGAACCTTGTGGAAACCGTGAAGGACTATGTGAGCGGGATGACCGATGGTTATATAGAGTCGCAATCAAACAGCATTTAGCTGTTCGCTCATTGCTGACAGCTTATCGCTTGGGAAGATACTTCAGCGGATCCACCGGCTTGCCGTCCTTATAGACGCCAAAGTGGAGGTGCGGGCCCGTGGAGGAACCGCCACCGGGCAGTCCCGGCGTGCCTCCGGAAAGACCAATGCGCTCGCCGGCCTTCACGCGCTGGCCGGGCTGGACATCAAAGCGGCTCAAATGACCGTAGACCGTCACGTAACCGCCGTGATCAATGGTCATGTAGCTGTACCCCAGACCGTGATCGACCACGTCTTTCACCAAACCGTCAGCCGCAGCGGACACGGGTGTTCCCTGATTGGTGGGAATATCGATGGCGTAGTGCTCCACCTTGAAGCGCTCCTTATACCCCTCGTCCATGAAGTACGCGGAAATGCCCAGCGCAGGCTCCACAGGCCACAACGGATCAAACACGGACGATGCCGGCGCGGGCGACTGGATGGCCATGGCCTTTTCCTCCGCCTCCCACATCTGGCGATAGGCGGCAAGCAAGAACTGCTCGCCCTTCTGGCGGTCCTGTAAAAGCGACGTCAGAAGACGGACGGAACTGCGGAACTGGTCCTCGATATCGGGATCCACCTTGTCCCCCATCGCCTCACGCTCCTTCTGGAGTCCGTCGATCTGGGCGCGGATGATGTTCTCGCGCTCCAGCAGAAACTGCTGCTCGGCGCGCGTCCATTTCATGCGCATCTCGCCCTCGGTCAGTCCGCTTCCGTCGCCCACACCGGGGATGACCGGAGCGGCGTTCTCGTCACCCGCCAAAGGGGCCTGCTCCCCGCCCACCGGCAAGACGGATGCCTGGGACGACGCGGTGGCATGCACCTCTGCCGGAGGTGTGACCTGCGCCGTGGTGGCGGAACTGCCCGACCAATACAAAGCCCAGCCGGAGACGGCCGCAAGCGCGAGCAGCGTGGTGCCGGGTCTGGGGATCTGTATCTCGATTTGCATTTCTCCTTATTATAGCCAAAAAGTCGCATTCTGACTACGGAGGAGGATTTGCACTTTTTTAGGAATTATAGTCTGGTAACGGGCATACTATAGCGGCCCGATGACGGAATTCTTCAAAAAGAACTGGCCGTACGCACTCCTTCTGCTTTTGCCTTTCGTGGCCTTTGGGCGCTCGCTCCATCAGGGGTTTGCTCCGTTGGATGACGATTTGCTGGTGGTCCATAACCTGGCCATCCGGGGCCTGACGCTGCCAAACATCAAAATGGCATTCACGATGTTCGATCCGGAGCTCTATATCCCGCTCACTTTTGTCAGTTATCAGCTGAACTATGTGGTGAGTGGACTAGAACCCTTTGGATATCACCTCACCAACCTTCTGCTGCATGGACTGAATGCCATATTGCTCTGGAGAATTTTACGAAAATGGATCCACAATGAATGGATCGCGATTGCCGGAGCGGTGCTCTTTGTGCTTCATCCGATCAATACGGAGGCCGCGGTGTGGATAGCCGCGCGCAAAGATCTGCTCTCGTCATTCTTCTTCTTTGGATCCCTTCTTCTCTACGAGCGATGGAGGGAATCTAAGAGATGGAACTACATAGCAAGCGTCGTGCTGTTTACGTTGGGGCTTTTGGCCAAGGTTCTTGTGGCACCACTCCCCCTCTGCCTCCTCCTGCGTGATGTGTTGATAGAAGGGAGGCGCGATGAGAAGAAGATGATCCTGGAAAAGATTCCGTATCTGCTGCTTGGCGGTGCGTTTGTTTTGGTGGGACTCTTTGGAAAAGAGAGGATCCTGAGCCACAGCACACCCATCGAAGTCGTCCTGGTCGCGTGCAAGAGCATCGTGTTTTACCTGGAGAAGCTCACGCTGCCCATCAACCTGGGCATGTTCTATCCATATCAGGGGAATATTGGAATCTTCGAACCCACTTTTCTCTTTTCGCTTTTCTCTGTCATCGCCCTTATTGCCCTGTGCATGTGGAGCTTGAAGAAGACACTCTGGCCAGCGTTTGGATTCGGGTTCTTTCTCTTGATGCTTGCCCCCACCTTCATCAACTTCCACAAGGGCGGCGAGGTGTACTTTGCGTCTGACCGCTACCCGTACATTGCGATGACTGGTTTGATCGCGATGCTAGCGGCAGGAGTGGCGCATGTATCAGCGTATTGGCACGATGATACAAAGAAGATTGCGGTGGGCGGAGGTACGACAGTGCTGGCAATAGCGTTTCTGGTGGGCAGCATGAGCCAGACAAAAATCTGGGATTCTGCGGAGTCGATTTTTTCGCATACCCTAGGGCTCTATCCAAATTCCATTGCCGCCAGAGTAGGCCTAGCAAGTATCGCGAAGAACGAAGGTAATGTGGATAAAGCCATTTCCCTCCTCCGTACCGGGTTGAGCTACGCCGACGCTCCTCAATTGAGACTTGCACTGGGCACCGCCTATGCCAAGCGTGGGGATGTGGATCTGGCTATACAGGAATTCAATGCGATGCTCGCCAAGAATCCGGAGGATCCCGATGCACTCTACGCACTGGCGTCGCTGGATATCTATTACAAGAATATCGACGCCGCTAAGGACAAGCTCCGCCGTGCGATCATTGCCGATGGATCGTTTGTGGCGGCACGGAACAAGTTGGCTGCGTATTTGATTGATGAGGGGAAATTAGATGAAGCCGAAGAGCAACTGCGCGCGGCGCTCAAGTGGAACGACAGCGCAGAGGGCACGCATTACAATCTCTCGATTATTTTGGATAAGCAGAATAAACCCGCGGAGGCACTGGAACATCTGGCCGCCGCGTACGCGCTGACTCCGGATAATCTGGATATTGCGTTGGCGTATGCAGAGCATTTGAAAGCGGCGGGACGAAAGGATGAAGCTGTTACTATCGCCAAAGACATCCTCCGTGCCTATCCGGATAACGAGCGGGCGAAGGCGCTTCTGACGCCTTGAACAGCCGTTCCAAATCATAAGAAGTCCTAGTACAGTACTGCCGACCTAGGCGCGTAGCTCAGCTGGTAGAGCACAGGTCTCCAAAACCTGGGGTCGTAGGTTCGAGCCCTACCGCGCCTGCCATTTACTTCTTCTTCCACCCACCCTTCCCCTTCCATTTGCTGGGCGGTGCGGCGCGCTTTTTGGCGAGCATCTCAATGGCGATCTCTGGAGTAACAGCCTCCGGCGTCAGCTTTTTGCCCAGACTCACGTTGGTCTTGCCGTCCGTGATGTAGGGACCAAAGCGGCCGGTCTTGATGGTGATGGCGCCTTTGCTCTCCGGATCCGTGCCCAGTTCCTTGAGGGGCTTTGCCGCCTGCTCGCGCTGCTCTTTGGTAGCGGTCAGGATACCGATGGCGTCCTCCAAAGTGACAGTGGTGGGGTCGCGGTCTTTGAGCGATGCGGAGACTTCTCCGCACTTGATGTACGGGCCAAAGCGGCCGAGCAGCACCGTGAGCGGGGCGCCGTTATAGAGACCCAGTTCTTTGGGGAAGCTGAGGAGCCCTAATGCTTGCTCAAAAGTCACGGTATCCACGGACACGCCTTTGGGGAGCGATGCACTCTTCAACTTGATCTTCACCTTCTTGGGCTTTTTCGGCTTCTTGCCTTTCTTGCCCTTCACCGCAGCGGAGTCCGCCTCAGCGGACGGAGCCGGTTCTTCCTTGGCTTCCGCGTTGGGATCAAACCGACCCAGCTGCACATACGGACCAAAGCGGCCGATGCGCGCGATGACCGGCAGACCCGAGACGGGATCGATACCCACCTCACGCTCCTTCATGACGTCCTTCTTTTGGATAGCATCGGTTTTTTCCTTCACCAGTTTCTGGAACGGTCCGTAGAAGCCGCGCAGAAAGGACGGGCTGGTCACCTCACCCTCGGCGATGCTATCCAGCGACTGCTCCATGGTTGCGGTAAACGCCATGTCCACGATGTCCGGGAAATGCTCGGAGAGGAGATCCGTGACCATAAAGGCGACATCCTGCGGGATGAGCTGTTTGCCCTCCTTGGTGATGTAACCGCGCGCCTGGATGGTGCTGATGGTGGGCGCGTACGTGCTGGGACGGCCAATGCCCTCCTCTTCCATTTTCTTCACAAGGCTCGCCTCCGTGTAGCGTGGGGGCGGCTTGGTGAAGTGCTGTTCGGACTTGAGCGCCTCTACCAAGTTGAGCGCCTCGCCCTCGTGGAGCGGGGGGAGGATGGCGTTCTCGTCGTCGTTTTCCTCCGTCTTCGCCTCGCCTTCATCACGGCCTTCCTGGTAGACGCGGAGATAGCCATCGAACGTGATGGTCTGGCCCGTGGCGCGGAAGGTGTAGTCACCCGCGGCGATGTCGGCCCCCACGCGCTTCAGCTCCGCAGCGGCCATCTGCGTGGCCATGGTGCGGTTCCAGATGAGCGTGTAGAGCTTGAGCTGTGCGTGGTCCAAAACGTCCTTGAGCGAATCCGGCGTGCGGCTGACCTCCGTGGGGCGGATGGCTTCGTGCGCCTCCTGCGCACCCTTGGCCTTGGTCTTGTATTTGCGGGGCTCGCTCAGGATGTACTCGCGGCCGTACAGCTTGCCGATGGTGGCCGTGCAGTCGGTGATGGCCTTTTCGCTCAAATTGACCGAGTCCGTACGCATGTAGGTGATGAGACCCGTCATGCCCTCGGTCTTGCCCAGGTGGATACCTTCGTAGAGCTGCTGTGCCACCACCATCGTCTGCTTGACGGAGAAGCCCAGCTTGCGCGAGCCCTCCTGCTGCAGCGTGGACGTGGTGAAGGGGGCGGGAGGCGTCTTTTTGATTTCCTTTTCTTCGATACTCGCGACGCTGAACGACGCGCTCTGCATGTCCCTGAGCACCTGGTCCACATCCTCCTTGCTGTGCATCTCGAATTTCTTGCCGCCCTTTTTCTGCAGGTGGGCGGTGAATGACTGCTTGCCGGAATTCTCCAGCAGCGCGTCTACGGTCCAGTATTCCACGGGCACGAATGCGCGGATCTCGCGCTCGCGGTCCACGATGATGCGCACGGCCACGGACTGCACGCGTCCGGCAGAGAGCCCTCGGTAGACTTTTTTCCAGAGGAACGGAGAGAGCGTGTAACCCACCAGACGGTCCAGCACGCGGCGTGCCTGCTGCGCGTCCACAAGCTTCATATCGATGGTGCGGGGATTTTCCACCGCGGCCTTGATGGCGCTGTCCGTGATCTCATGGAACACGATGCGCTTCACCTTGGTTTCGTCCTGCTTGAGCACCTGCGTGAGGTGCCAGCCGATCGCTTCTCCTTCGCGGTCTTCATCAGTCGCGATCCACAGGTCATCGGCCTCCTTGAGCGCGTCCTTCAGTTTTTTCACGACGCCCTTCTTCTCCTCCGGAATCTCGTACTCCGGCTCAAAGTCACCCTCCGTGTCCACGGCGATGGTGGAACTGGGCAAATCGCGGATGTGCCCCATGCTGGCCTCCACGATGTAATCCTTACCCAAGAACCGTTTGATGGTCTTGGCCTTGGTGGGACTTTCCACAATGACGAGATGTTTTGACACTATTAATAAGGAGGAGAACTGAGCGCGAAGACTATGAGGAGTGGGAGGCGCTGTCAAAGAGGTTCCGGCGCCAGACTGGCGTTTTGGTGCAGCACGAGCCATCTTTGACGGTTCAAAAGCAGAAAGAACCGAGTCTAATCGGATTGACAGAGAAAGGCCTCAGGACGCCGTAGATCTCCAAACGAAGCGGCGAGCACGCGAAGTGATCAAATATTTTGGCTTCTGTAGGCCAAAGTTACAGTTCTTCCCTTGCGCAAGCCAAAAACTGGGTTGCCTCGGCTTGCAGAAGCCCAAAACTCCGCTAGCCTACAGGTTGGTTCTACTTTCTCCCCCTCCCTTATTATGTCCAAGCAGGACCTCATTGCCGCCATCGCGGATGCTTCCGGCATCACGAAGCGCGCAGCCGGTGACGCTCTCCAGGCGCTCATCAATATCGTCGTGAAGAACCTCAAGAAAGGTCAGCCCGTCACCATCACGGGATTCGGCACGTTCAAACTGAGCAGCCGCGCCGCTCGCATGGGTGTGAACCCCCGCAACCCCTCGCAGCGCATCAGCATCCCCGCCATGAAGGTTCCGTCCTTCAAGGCCGGCAAGACGCTCAAGGACGCAGTTCGCTAAAGAGTGAAAGGGCCGCCTGAGGTGCTGCTCCAGTGCGGGAAACCCGCGCTTCGTAAAGTCGACAAAAATAGAAGCCTCCCTCAGGAGGCTTCTTTCGTAGAAAAATGATTGATGTTTTACATTCAGGAATTGCTGCTACTATTCCCCCAATCCCGATTGCTTATGGACAAATTCATCCAGGACACCCTCGGCACGCTGCTCACGATGCTCTCGCTTCCCTTCGATTCCATTTCGGTGAAGAAGGAGGAGGGAAACATCATGCGCGTGCAAAACGTCAGCAACTCCGCCAGCCGCATCATCGGCTGGCACGGCGAGACACTCAACTCCCTGCAGCACCTGATCAAGTCCATCGTGCGCGCAAAGGAGAAGAGCGAGAAGGCGCCGTTCATTGTGGTGGACGTGGACGGCTACCGCCGCATGCAGGAAGACAAGGTGCGCAACATCGCGGAGCAGAAAGCCGACTTTGTGCGTCGCACGGGGTCGCGCATCGCGCTGGCGCCCATGAGCCCGTACTTCCGCCGCGTGGTGCACACGCACATCTCCAGCACGCCGTCCCTGGCCGACTTCACCACGGAAAGCGTGGGAGAGGGCGACTACCGCCAGGTGGTGATCCGCCTCAAGAACGAGAAGAACGTGAAGCCCTCTGCGGGAGGAAGCAGCGAGGAGCTCTCACCCGTGATCAGTAAGGATGACGGGTTGGAGAATTTGGACATTTAAGAGGTGACCGATATGACCGAAGAAACCGAGGTGTCCGAGGTTTTTTACGTCGGTAACTTCGGTCACTTCGGAAACCTTGGTCACTTCTGCAATGCTCTCCATTCTTCCAAGAGCCTCTTCTCTTCTTTACTGATCTTCCCGGGAATTTCCACCGTCACCGTCACGTAATGGTCTCCATGCTTGGAGCTTCCCAGAACCGGAATGCCTTTACCCTTGATGCGGAACTCCTGGCCGCTCTGCGTGCCGGCGGGGATCTTGAGTGTGACCGGGCCATTGACCGTCTCAACCTGGATCTCCGTGCCCAGGACGGCATCCGGTACCGAGATGGAGAAGGACGAGCGGACATCCGCTCCGTCACGGACAAAGCGCGAATCCTCTTTGACGCGGATCCGGACATACAGGTCGCCCGCGGGACCGCCCTGGCGCCCCGCGTCACCCTGGCCGCGCAGACGCAGCCGCTGACCGTCGTCGATACCCGCGGGGATATCGAAGGTGATGGTGGCGTCCTCCGCCCTGCGCCCCTCCCCGTCGCAGGAAGAGCATTTTTTCTCCGGAACTTTCCCGGAACCGTGGCACGCGGGGCAGATGACCGTCTGCTGCACCATGCCAAAGAACGACTGCGACCTCCGCGTCACGGAACCCGCGCCCCCGCACTCCTTGCAGATCTCCAGTTTGGAGCCCTCTTTGGCGCCGGTGCCCTTGCACGCGGAACACGAACGCAGAAGCCGCACGGTAATGGTGCGCTCCCCGCCCTGCACGGCCTCCAGCAATGTGAGCGTGATTTCCACCTCGCGGTCGCTGCCCTGGTTATCCGGCTTGGCGCGGCGCCCGCCGCCTCCGCCAAAGAACGTGTCGAAGATGTCGCCAAAATCCATGCGCCCCCCCTGCTGCTGGAAACCGCTGAAGTCGAATCCTCCAAACCCCCCGCCTCCGCCGCCAAATCCGGCGCCGCCGTTGACGCCCGCCTCGCCAAACTGGTCGAAGGCCTGTTTCTTCTGCGGATCGCTGAGGATTTCATACGCCTTGTTCACCTCCTTGAATTTTTCCTCAGCCGCCTTGTCGCCCTTGTGCTTATCAGGGTGGAGTTCCTTGCTGAGCTTGCGGTAGGCCTGCTTGATCTGATCCGCGGAAGCGGATTTGGGCACGCCGAGCACGTCATAGGGATCCCTGGCCATGCACCCATAATACCAAAGAAAAGGCTTCAAGATGCCAAGGAAAAGTGATATAATAAGCGGAAACACACATGAACCTCCAATCCCGGATCCACCGGCATGCCCTCCTGATCGTCTTGGCCGCGGCCGTGCTCATGATCCTGATTGCCCTGCCCGCGCGGGGGGGATGGAGCATTGTTTTTGCCAAAGTGGTGGATCAGCCGGAAGTGACCAACAAGTGGCGCACCATCTGGGAGCCGGATGTGAGCAGCGGATCGACCATCCCCGCGCGCATGAACGTGTTCTTCCATATCCCGGTAAACGTGCAGGACATCCATCGCGAGACGCTGCTGCAATCCAATGAGGACGTCCGGTACTGGGGCTACTGCCTGGACGACGACAATGACCCGCTGAACCGCACGCAGACCAACGGTTTCCCGGGGAAGCTGTTTTTGTCCGAGGCGGAACGCGACTGGCGCCGCAAACAGGAAGATCTCCTGGACCGCGTCAGCCCCTTTGCCCCGCCCGATCACAGCAAAGGCATTGCCGCACCCTCACCCATCCGCCACCAGCTGGACATCATGCACGGGGGAATGACGTGTTACATCATGAGCGACAAAGAACTGGCCATAGGTACCGATGTGGACGGCGACGGGCTCAACAGCAAAATGGAGCGCAAATACGGAACCAGTCCGTACATTACCGACAGTGACGGTGACGGCCTGGACGACGGCAAGGAAGTATTCATGAACAAGACCAATCCCACCCTGCGCGATACGGACGGCGACGGGCTCATCGACGGCATTGAAGACGCCAACCAGGACGGACAGATCGATTCCAATGAAACCTCACCCACCAGCAAAGACAGTGACGGTGACGGCTTGTGCGACGGCTACTGCCGGGTTTTCAAGGTCCGCGAGATCTGCAACGACAATCAGGGCAAAAACTGCATGGATGTCCCGTACGGCAAATGGATTGGCGAGGACAAAAACCTGAACGGCAAGGTGGACCCCGGTGAAACGGACCCCCGCCTGCGCGATACGGACGGCGACGGCGTGCTGGATGACCAGGAGTTCTACAAGTGCCTCCTGGACAGGAAACCCAACTGTTAATCTGATTTAGCCCTTAAATAAGCCAAAATAAGGCATCTTTTCACTGTGGAAGAAGGAACGGCCATATTGCGGAAAAACCCGGTTTCGGCTATAATACTTTGATATGCGCGCAACACTCACATCCATAGCCATCATCGCCGGAATCGTGGTCCCCGCCGTGGGACTGGGCCAGGCGTACCTCTCCCCGGAGCAGGGCCTGCAACAGGAGCAGAGTTCCTTCCTCCGCCCCGGACACCAGCGCGGTGCACAGTGGGCCGCGGAACTCCAGACACAGCAGAATATCGATCGTCATCCTTCCATGGTCACCTCCCCCTGGGATCCGGAGCCCGTTGCCGATCAGCTGCCGCCCCAGACGCAGGTGCCCATTGGTCAGTCTGTGACACCGCAGGATATCGGTGGTGATTCCGTCAGCAACCGTCTGCTGGAGCGCATTGCCCAGGAACAGATGCTTCTCCGCACGGGCTTCCTGGCTTCCACGGGAACGTACGGCCGCACGCCGCTTGCCGGTTCGGGTCCGGAATCCACGCTGGTCATTGTGACGATGGTGGGTGCCACCCTGTGGACGCTGCGCCGCGCGCGGCTGATGGAGAAATTTGTGCGGGGGGCCTAATCCGGCTCGCCGCGACAAAAAACGAACACATGCCAAGGGTCGTTTGAACCTTTTTTTCGGCGTTCTGCAGCCCATCGGAACCGCGCCGGTCCGCTCTGTGAGCCAAAA
>CAYMAT010000001.1:26948-49453 GCA_964388495.1 uncultured Candidatus Peribacteria bacterium | reverse complement strand
GTTCCTGGGGCCCGGCGTGCTACCGTGGGCGCCAATGCACGATCAGATTTCGTTCACGGGGAGGCGCTGGGTGTTCCCGTCGCAGCACGCGCTGCGGGAACCTCTGGAATCGGTGGAAGAGATCCTGGGGCACTTTCTGCTCCACCGCGGCATAGATGATACATCCGCCGGACGCGCCGGCATGGACGCACGGACATTCCGCGACTGTGACAAGGCGCTGGTACGGGTGACAAAGGCGCTTGCAAGCGCGGAACGCATGGGTGTTTTTGGAGACTACGACTGCGACGGCGTGACCGGAACGGCCATCCTCACGCGCTTTCTACGCCGCCACGGCGTGCAACCCTGCATCCGCCTGCCCAACCGTTTGACGGAAGGTTACGGACTGCGCCAGGCGCATGTGCAGGAATTCGCGCGTAACGGAGTGACCTTGCTCCTCACCGTAGACACCGGCGTAACCGCAAAAGATTCTGTTTTGGAAGCCAAAAAATTAGGAATGGACGTGGTGATCCTGGATCACCACACCCTCCCGCGGGAACTGCCGGACGCCCACGCCATTCTGCACCCCGATCTGCGCGTGGAGGGAGCAGCCATGGCCGCTGCCCCCTGCGGTGCGGGCGTGGCATGGAGTTTTGTGGAAATGTACGAACAACGCGCGGGGAACGCCCAATGGCAGGACCGTGACACGGACATGACGCTGGCCGCCATCGGCACGGTGGCGGACGTGGTGGAATTGCGCGATGGCAACCGTTCGCTGGTGCAGCAGGGTCTGCGCGCGCTGCAATCGGCACAGGGTCCTCTGCGCCTCCTCTGCCTGCAGGCGGGCCTCACGCCTCCCTACACCAGTCGCGATATCGGCTTCCGCCTGGCACCGCGCATCAACGCGGCAGGACGCATGGCGGATCCGCACATCGCGCTGCAGGCGCTCTTGGGAGACCCGCAGGCGCTGCTGGAGCTGGAGACATTGAACCAGCAGCGGCAGAGCCTGGTGAACTCGCTCATGGAAGGAGTGGAAACGCACGAGAGCCTGGGGGATCCGTTCATCTGCATTGTGGACGAGGAGTGCACGGCGGGCGTGTGCGGGCTTTTAGCCGGCAAGCTGTGTGAGAACTTGTGCAAACCCACGCTGGTCGCCGCGGTGGACGGCGGACGCTGCACGGCATCGCTCCGCGGCATTCCGGGCTATGACGTGACGGCCGCGCTGCATCGCGCGCGCCACCTGCTCATCGACTGCGGAGGACACGCCATGGCTGCCGGCTGCACCTTTGACCGGGAAAAATTTGCCGAGTTAAGGGATTTTTTGGCGAACGACGCACGCATGCATGTGCCCGAGGAAGCCACGGTGCCGCTCCTGGGAGTGGACGCCGTGCTGGATCCCGCGCATGTGTGCGAGGCCCTGTGTGCCGGATTGGAGGCACTGGAGCCTTTTGGCCAGGGGAACGCGGAGCCCCGCTTCCTGCTCAGGAACGTGATGCTCACGGACCTGCGCACCGTGGGCGCGGAGAAAAAACACCTGCAAGCCAAACTGGGCAACACGTCCATCATCGGCTTTGGCCATGGCCACCTGGTGATGCACCTGCGCCGACCAGTGGATATCGCCTGCAGGATAGGGACCAACACGTGGAAAGGCATCCGGCGACTGCAAATTATGCTGGACGACGCGCGCGTGAGCGTGGAGGCGATGGCCGCCGTCAGCTAAGCATCTCCACCGGAGCGGGCGTGCCCGCCTCTTCCATGGTGAAGACCTCATGAACGGGAGCCCCCAGTGTGGAGGCGATTTTGAGCGCGAGCAAAACGGAGGGGTTGGTGCGTCCGCGTTCGATGCTCATGATCGTCTGCCTGCTGACCCCAACCTTGAGTGCCAATTCCTCCTGCGTCATGTTGCGGTCAAAGCGCAGACGGCGAATGGCGTTCTTCAGTTGCAGGGTGTTGGTCATAGCAGCGGCAAAAAGTATGGTAGCTATTCTACGTGCGCCACCGCAGAGAGCAAGCGCAGCGGCACACGTTTTGTGTTCGATGATTTTTTTAACGGATGAAATGGCGCATGCATGCAGACAAAACTGCGTGCGACATGAAAAGCGGGAAAAATCGGAAAAAAATCCACAGCACAGATCAAAAAGAACGCGAGAGGGAGTTTTTGAACGCAAGCGGCGGTTGGGGGTATGATCAGTCGCCATGGCTGGATCTCCGTTTCATGGAATCTTCCGGACACAGGGAAACACCGGAGACGCACGACGCCTCTTCTCGTTTGACGATGAAAAGCAGAAGAGCGCGGAGGCGGCCCCCGCCCCCGCGCAGGATTCCGTGGGGCGTCTTGCCGTGGACATTTATGAGGCGCAGGGCAGTTACGTGATTGTGGCGCCCATTGCCGGCGCGCGGCTTGCAGACCTGGATATTGATACCAACGGCAACGCCATCACCATCCGCGGCCGCCGGCAGAAAGCGGAGGCCGTACATGCCGACCAGTATTACCTGCAGGAATGTTTCTGGGGGATGTTTGAGCGCAAGGTGACGCTGCCCATCCAGATCGACCCCAAAAAAGTGAAGGCCACCTTTAATAAGGATTGCATTCTGCGCATCACCATTCCCAAGGAACCCAAGGTGAGCATTGTGCAGGTGGAGCAGGAGTAAAAAAAATCCCCGCCGGGGCGGGGACGCTGTTTACTTGGCTCTCTTTTTCTTGAGACCCTTTACCGAGACCGGTGACGTCTTGAGCTTGGCCTCAATCTCCTTGGGCAGCGTCTTGAGGGACTCCACCACGTCCTCGCCGCCCATGTAGCGGGCATCGGCCTTGCGCAGGAGCGACAGAAACTCTTTCACGTTCTCGCGCGCCTCCTTGCGGACACCCGGATCGCGGAAGTTGCCGCGGCCCAAAAGGGAGATGAGCGAACCCTGCATGAGGTAGAGACTGTGAATGCGCTCCAGGGACTTGTCGGTCTTGGTGGACATAGGTGTTTGTGTGAAAAATTTCTCCCTATTGTACTCATTTGGGGCAGAATTGTCAAAAGAAGCCCCCTCCAGTACACTCCCGTTAATAGCAATATGAAGCTTACACAAGCCATTCTTCCCGTGGCGGGGCTGGGCACGCGCTTCCTCCCCTGGACCAAGGTGGTCCCCAAGGAACTGCTGCCTATCGGCAATCAGCCGATCATCGCGCTGCTGGTGGATGAATGCCTGAGCGTGGGGATCAAAGACATCTGCTTTGTCATCAACCAGGGGAAGGAGGCGATACCCCAGTATTTTTATTCACACCCGGCGTTGGAGCGGGAATTGGACAAGCGCGGCAAGCTCCACATGATCAAGGACCTGGCCCGGTACCACACCGTCAATTTCCACGTCACATACCAGGACGAGATGCTGGGCGACGGACATGCCATAGCGCAGGCCGCGGACTGGGTGCAGAGCGAGATGGTGGCGGTGCTGTTTGGCGATGATCTGATTGTGGGCAAGTACAACGGGCTGCAGCAGCTGGAAGGGGCGTGGAAACACCTGCGGAATCCCAAGAACGCCGCCATGCTCTGCCTGCAAAACGTGCCGCGCGAGCAGGTGGAGAAGTACGGCATCGTGTCCGTTTCACAGGAATGGGAGAAGAAATCGGACAACCCGCGCCTGCACAAGGTGGAAACGCTGGTGGAAAAGCCCAAGCCGGACAAGGCACCGTCCACACTGGGCATCGTGGGAAAGTATCTGATCCCCAAGAAGATCATCGAGAAGCTCCACAGCCTGGAGGAAGGCAGCCACGGCGGCGAAATCCGGCTGATCGACGCGCTTATCAAGGAACGAGAGAAGGTGGAGATCTACGGATACGAATTTGAGGGCACGCGCCTGGATACCGGCACGCCGGAGGGGTACTGCGAGGCCGTGAAGGTCCTGGGCTCATGAGTGCGAGCCAGCCCGAAAAGCGGCGCTCCCTCCAGTTTCTCTTGGTAATCCTGGGTGTAGCGGCGTTGTTGTACATGCCTACCCTCACCTATCCCTTTCTCCCCTTTGATGACGACACACTGGTGATCGAAAATCCCATTTCCCACGGACTGACGGGCACAAACATCCACGCGGCATTCACCAGTTTTGATCCCGAGCTCTACATCCCCCTCACCTTCCTCAGTTATCAGGTGAACTTTTCGCTGGCCGGCTTAAGCCCGTGGATGTTCCATCTCACCAACCTGCTTCTGCACCTCGTGAATGCCAGCTTGGTCTTTGCCATCCTGCGGAAATTTTTGAAGAACGACACGCTGATCCTGATCGTGACCGCGGTTTTTGCGCTCCACCCCATCAGCGTGGAGACGGTCACGTGGATAGCGGCTCGCAAGGACCTTCTTTCTGCCACCTTCGCCCTGTGCACCCTCCTCTTGCATGTGCGATACAAGGAAGAGCACGAGCGCCTCTGGTACACGCTGAGTCTTTTCTGCTTTCTCCTGGCGCTCCTCAGCAAGGTTTCCATCGCGCTCTTGCCGCTGGGGATGCTTGTGATTGACGCCGCGCGCTTTGGGAACACGCGCAAGTCCGCCGTGGAAATGATCCCCTTTCTTGCGTTGTCCGGGGCATTTTGCACAGCGGCTTTTGCGGGAAAAGTGGAAGGATACTCGGCACTCAACCTCTGGCAGACGATTCTGCTGGGCACACAAAACATGACCGTGACACTCAGTCATTTTGTGTGGCCGGCCAATCTTTCGATCCTGTATCCCTGGACCGCCACGCCTGTTTCGATTGCCGTTCCGCATTTTGCAGCGGGACTCCTGGGCGCCGCAGCGGTGACTGGGCTTGCACTGACTGCATGGAAAAAAGAACCCCTCGCCTCGGCAGGCATCGCTCTTTTCCTGTTCCTGCTGGCCCCCTCCACATTCAACCTCTACAAATTCGACAGCATCTACACGACATCCGACCGGTACGGGTACTGCGCCATGCTGGGAGTGCTGCTGGCCGCGGGGATTTTTGCGGAGCGGATGCTGCGCGCCGGCGCGCACGCATGGCGCAAAAACACCGCGCGTACCTGCGCCGGCGCACTTCTGTTCGCCTTGCTTTTCCTCTCGTGGAGACAGCTTTCGCTTTGGAGCAATGACCTCCGGTTCTTTTCGTCCACCATCGCGCGCTATCCGGATTCCTACGTGGCGCACAATAACCTGGGGAATGCCTACGCAAGGAGCGGCTTTGGGACGGGAGCGCTTATCCGCGCGCTGGCAGAGTTTGAAGAGGCAAACAGGCTGAAGCCCGGCATCCCGCGCATCCAGATGAATATCGCCAGCACGGAAGCTCTGCTGGGGAGGCACGCGGACGCGGAAAAGCTTTTCCTGGCGGAAACCGCCGCCCAGCCCGGCAATGCGGAAGCGTGGTTCCGGCTGGGGAATTTCTACGCGTCGCGGAAGGAAAAGGAAAAGGCGCTGGATGCCTACAAGAAATCCATGGCCATTGACCCGTCATTGGTGACGGAAGCGTTTGAGAAGACAATGAAGTAAGGCTCAGCTATGCTTTTTGCATGAAAACTTTTGCCGCCGCCTTTACGGTTTTGGGTTTGATCACGCCGTCCTGCGCCTTTGCGGCAACCGACGTGGTGAGCATGGAAATGAGCAGGCAGGCTCCGCGCAGCTCGTTCACGGAAAACTTCCGGACCACGCTGGGCACGCTCCGCTTCAACAGAAAGAGGCAGACAGACGTGCGCACGCTGTACGTGGTGATTGAGGGCGAGGCGCAGAAGGCCTTTGCCGAGAACCAGGGAAAACTCTCCTCGCTTTTGACCGAGGTGGAACTGCGCAACGTGGGCACACGGAGGATCGTCCCCGCGGTATTGAGCGAAGAAACGCATGCCGGAAAAAAGACGCGCGCCGTCTACGCATTCAACGATTTCCTGGCAGATAATGGCGATTCCTGGGAAATCCAGATCCATGCAGGTAAGCCCTTCGGACTCCGTACGCTCAAGGCAACGGCGTGTGGCATGAGCGATGGCCCCGTTTTCCCCTGCATCAATAACGGCAGCACACCGCTCAAGTCCGTTGCCGATGACATGATCACAGGGAGCAGCGTGCTCTTCTCCCCGGGCGTGGTGCAGTTTGGGACGGTGATCATGCGCGGGAAATAAAAGGCTACGCAAAAAACGGCAGCGAGAAACTCACTGCCGTCTTTGGTTTTAACGGATGTGCCTAAACAGATGTTCAGGCTTTGAGCATTTCATCGTGACGCATGCCGCTCGGCGGTAGATCGGCTTTACGCACCGCTTCGAGCGCTGCCTTTGCACCCGCGTGCTGTTCCGCGTCGTTGTCCTCCCACTCGATGCTCACTGCGCCGTCGTAACCGACGCGGTTCAGTTCGATGAGGATTTCTTCCACGCTGTTGGCATCGCGGGCGGAACCGGCCGTCACAAAGTTCCAGCCGTTGTGTGAATGGCCCATCGGCCGATGCCCGCCGAGCAAGCCCGCACGGGTATGCTCACGGATCACCTGCACCCCCTTGATGTGGGCACAGTGGATGAAGTCCTTGAACTCGCGGATGAACTGGATGACGCTGACCCCCTGCCATTCCATGTGCGAGCCGTCGAGGTTGAAACCGACGACATCGTCGTACCCCGCTTTGCACATGAAATTGATGTAGTCAGCCGCGGACTCGATGTCCCCCATCGCGCGTTCGCTGGGGTGACATTCGAGGTCGTAGGTTACGCCGTACTTCTTGCATGCGTCCCACACGGGGGCGAAACGCTCGGCGAGCAGTTCCAAGCTCACTTGCCGGACGTCGGGGATGTGGTAGCCGCCGATGCTTTGGGGCAAAGGCGGAAACCCGAACCAGTGACTCCAGCACTGCGCAGGCGACCCCACAAAGCCGGGCAGGCAGACCTCGCGGTTCTGCAGCTTGCCCAGGTAGTGGGCCAGACGCACGCAGCGAATAAGATCTCGCTGGACGCCCTTGTGCAACACCTCGCCCACCCAATCCGGCACGTAATAAGGATCGGTTCGTGGCGGTCTCCCCCCTCCATTCCGCCAGGTGACGTACGCGGCTTGTGTCTCTGTGCTGCCAAACTGCAAAGTCTTGGCGCTGGGTTCATCGCCCAAAGCCTGACCCTGCAAGTGTGTGGCGACTGTAAAAATCTCGAGGCCATGCTGTTTTGCAAGGGCGACGCGCTCTTTGGCGTACGCTTCTGCGCCGGCGTCGGTTTCGCATTTTGAGAGATCGAGTTCCCAGCTTGCTTCCTCCCAACCGTCGAAACCCGTTTCCTGGAGAAACTTGAGCCATTGCGCCATTGGCACGTTGCCAAACTGGCCTCGGACGAGGCCGATCTGGTGATGTGAACCCTTGCCCGAACGATGCGTGGTGGTTTGACGGAACATAGAAAAATCCTCTGACTGCATTGAAACAATAAGCCGTGACACGATATGTGACACAATAATGCTCTGTTCAACTGCAGCGCCCCACCTACACGCATGCACATAGAGCACCGCAGTCGATATCCGAAAAATCCAAAGGTCACCCGAATCCGAAAACTCGGGGCCGGATATTTTGACATATAAAATTAATAAGGCAATAACTACAGTACAAAAGGGTCTAGTGGTTAGAAATTAGTGGCTAGTGATGACGTATTGGGTAGCAGTTTTACACGGAAAGCCCATAACATTTTTTGCAATTCCTGAATAAGAACCATGCATTCCTGAGTACGACTCTTATCAATAAATTTTAGCCTTTCGGCGAGTAATAACTGCGTCTCTACTTCGGCCAATGAACCTGTAGCAATAGCTATGAATTCCATAAAATTTTTCTTCGTAGACTTTTGACTACCTTCGGCGATGTTCGAGGGAACTGAAACAACCGCTCTTTGTAACTGTGAAACTAAACCAAATCGTTCTGATGCGGGTAGGTGCCACGTGATTCCATAGACTCTCTCTGTTAGATCCATGGCCTTTTGCCATATCAAAAGTTTTTTATAAGGAAGTTGCAGCATTCAAGGAATCTACTACCACTAACCTCTAACTTCTAACCACTCATGAACAAGACTATCGGAAAAAGGCTTACCCAAGACTCAAATGACGTTCTAGGCAGCACAAGAACCTCACTTTGCCTCCCTACGCAGCAGCTCAATTTCATCGCGCAGGTCCGCTGCCTTCTCGAATTCCAAGTTCTGCGAGGCGATTTCCATCTGCTGTTCCAGTTCCTCCATGAGGCGCTTCTTGTCGTCCTTGCTGATTTTCGTGTGATCGTACTTGGGGCGGCGCAGCTCGATCTTGCGGCTTTCTTCCGCAATGTCACGCACGGCCTTGATGATGGTCTTGGGCGTGATGCCGTGCTTCTTGTTGTAGGCCTCCTGGATTTTGCGGCGGCGCTCGGTTTCGCCCATTGCCTGCGTCATCGCGTCGGTCATTTTGTCTGCGTACAAAGTGACGTGACCGCCGGAGTTGCGCGCGGCGCGCCCGATGGTCTGGATGAGCGCATCGCGCGAGCGGAGGAAACCCTGCTTATCGGCGTCCAGGATGGCGATGTAGCTGACTTCCGGCAGGTCCAGACCCTCACGCAGCAGGTTGATTCCCACGATGATATCGATCTCGCCAATGCGCAACTGACGCAGGATCTCGATGCGCTCGAGTGTCTCCACGTCGCTGTGGAGGTAGCGGACCTTCTGACCCGCCTCCGTGAGGAATTTGGTGAGATCCTCCGCCATCTTCTTGGTGAGCGTGGTGATGAGCGCGCGCTCGCCCTTCTTGATGGTCGCCTTCACCTCTTCAAAGATGTCGTCAATCTGGTTCTTGGTGGGCTTAACGGTGACGACGGGGTCCAGGAGGCCCGTGGGACGGATGATCTGCTCGGCGAAATTCTTCTTGTCCGTCTGCGCGTACTCGTACTTGCCCGGAGTTGCGGACACGTAGACGCGCTGGGGGCAACGAGCCTCGAATTCCTCAAACTTGAGCGGGCGGTTATCGTGCGCGCTTGGCAGACGGAAGCCGAAATCCACCAGTGTCTGCTTGCGGCTCCGGTTCCCCTCGTGCATGCCGCCTATTTGCGGAATGGTGATGTGGCTTTCATCCACAATGAGCAAAAAATCCTCCGGGAAGTAATCGATGAGCGTGCTGGGCGGAGAACCGGGGATGGATTCATTGTTGAGATAGCGAACGTAGTTCTCAATGCCCGTGCAGTACCCCGTCTCACGCAGCATCTCCATGTCGTACTCGGTGCGGGTGCGGATGCGCTCGGCTTTGACCAGCTCGTTGGCCGCCAAAAATTCCTTCTCACGCACGGTCAGCTCCGTCTTGATGCCGTCAATGGCGTTATCGATCTTCTCCTTGGTGGTCACGTTGTGGGAAGCGGGGAAGATAGCCACCTCCTCCAGCTCGTTCAGCACCTCACCCGTAACACTGTCCACCTCCTGGATGCTGTCGATCTCGTCAAAAGGAAGTTCCAAGCGGATCACCGTGTCGCCGCTGGGCGGGAAGATTTCCAGAGTGTCACCCAGGACGTGCACCATTCCCTGGCGGAACTCAATGCCCGAACGGCGGTACTGGATGTCCGTGAGGCGGCGGAGCAGCTGGTCGCGCTTCACGGGCTGGCCCTTTTTGAGCGTGATGGCCAACGCCTCGTAATCCTCCACGTCACCTAGACCGTAGATGCAGGAAACGGAAGCGACGATGAGCACGTCCCTGCGCGTGAGCAGGTTGTAGGTGGCGGCATGGCGGAATTTCTCGATCTCCTGGTTGATGGAGGCGTCTTTCTCAATGTACGTGTCCGTGGTGGGCAGGTACGCCTCCGGCTGGTAGTAGTCGTAATAGGAAACGAAGTACGAAACGGCATTATCCGGGAAGAATGACTGAAACTCACTGCACAGCTGCGCGGCCAGAGTCTTGTTGTGGGCGAGTACCAGGGTGGGACGCTGCACCTGCTGGATGAGGTTGGCCATCGTGAACGTCTTACCCGTGCCCGTGGCACCCAGCAGCGTCTGGTGTTTTTCCCCGGCATTGAGGCCCTTCACCAATTTTTCGATCGCCGCCGGCTGGTCGCCCATCGGCTTAAAATCAGACACAAGTCTGAAATCCTTTTTGAGGACCTTTTTGAGCGACGTGCCGCTGTTTCCGGATTGGGACATGACAGCAGATTGTACTGCATGGCTTTACCGTAGCCAAGACCCGGACGCCAAAAAACCGCTATAAAAAGCCTGCATCGGCCCCTATGACACTTTTGTATAGCCAGAAAATGCCGATGACCATTAGGATATGCCACCCCGTTCATCCCTTATGAACACCCCCAATAATTTCCCGGAACTTGAAGAGAGCGAGGAATTCCAAAATGCGCAGAGAAAAGTAATCACATACGTACAGGAAAACATGTGGATGGTGGACGAGATGGATCCCGATGATCATCCATGGATCACCCGTCTTCTGAACCATCCCGATATCCACAGAAGTGTGATGTTCCAATACCTGGAACACCCCATGACGCTGGAAAAAATGGTATTCCCCTTTCTTCTTTTCCGTGAAGTCGATTCCCAGGAAAACATACGCCGTGCCTGCATGCCGCTGCCGGAATTTTGTATTCAGAACCATCTGCTGGAAGCGGAGGAACGGATCGTGACGCATGTGACTTTTGGACGTATACAGCATGAACTGGCAAACGACCTGCACTTTGCCAAAATGCGCGGCCAGAAAACCGTGGCTAAGCGCATTAGGGCTACCCAGGGAAAAATGCAGGAGGTTCTCGCCAGCCTGATCGAGCGTATTTCCTGACACACAGCCTTGAAAATCAGGCAGAGATTGTGTAACAAGAGCATTCGCTCTTTCATACGGACGACCCCTCTCCCGCAGCGATTATGACGATTGCTGCGGGAGGGGAATCCATCCCCCAACCGTCCTGCCCGGTGAAGGCAGTTAGGAGAAATCCTATGGGTCCAATTACGTGGACCGAATGGAAGATCGCAATGGTTTGTTCGCCACTGATTATTGGCCTTTGGGCCTTTTATCACTGGCATGAACTGAAGGCGATCTGGAAAGGCCAGGTATAGATTCCTCTCATCCCCACCCGCGGTCCCTGTGCCGCGGGTGGGAATTTTTTTGACTCTTCTTCATGTTCCGGCATGATGCCGCGCCCATGGAAAACGGTTTCGATTTCCGGCACAGGCCTACAAACATAGAAGTTATCCGTTCCGGAGACGCGCTGAGTGTATTGATCAATGAACTGCGAGACAGGTTTGGCAAAACCGTGCATGACGATTTGAAACCATTTATCAAGAATCTTAAAACGGATGATGCGGCTTTGGACATCATCGGCGGCGACCCGGCTGAGAAGAATCCGAAATACGCTTTCGTGCTTACGGCAGACAAGATTTGCCAGCAGGACCGGTATCCGTTCATGGTTGAAAAAACCAAGGCTTTCACGCTTGTGCCGGAAGAAACCGCCGCTTTATTGATGAACCTTGGACCCGAACATCTGCAATCACTGGTGCACTGCACGGTATTTGAATACTGGCAGAGAACAAAGCGTCTCTGCAGGGAAGGCCGTCAGTTAGGACACATAGAGAATCCCCGAGAATTCCTTCTCCCCCGCTATAAAACCCTCAAAAAACTGGTGCAGACAACACTGAACGGCAGCAACGGACACACTAGTTGAAGCCGTGAAGTCCCGTTACACTGTAAGCGATGATTGACCTGGATGACCTCCGCTCCCGGCCCGATGTCTATAAGGATGCCTGCAAAAAAAAGCGGGTGAACGTGGATATCGACGCATTTCTCAAGCTGGACGCCGAGCGCCGCGCCCTCTTAAAGGATGTGGAGGACATGCGCGCCAAGAAGAACGCCGCCAGCAAGGAGATCCCCAAAATGAAGGGCGCCGAAAAGGACAAGCTCCTGGCCGACATGAAGGCGATGGGTGAGGACATGAAAAAGAAGGAGGCTGATCTGGCGGAGGTAGAGAAGAAGTGGATGGGCCTGCAGCTCCTGCTCCCCGGCATTCCTTTGCCAAACGTCCCTGTAGGAAAGGATGACACCGAGAACGTGGAAATCAGAAAGGAAGGCAAACTCCCGACCTTCGACTTTGAACCCCTGGACCATGTGACCCTGGGGGAGAAGCTGGACATTGTGGATATCCCCCGCGCCGTGAAAATCGCCGGCGCGCGCACGTACTTTTTGAAGGGTGATGGCGCACGTTTGGAGTACGCCGTTCTGCAGTTCACGCTGGATCTCCTGCACAAGCGCGGCTACACCATCTTCACGCCGCCGCTCATGGTGCATTACCCCGCCATGATGGGAACCAGTTACTTCCCGGGCGGTGAGGAGCAGGCGTACGCCGTGGGCGTTAAAAAAGGAGATACGCCGATCGAAAGCGACGACGCATGGCTGATTGGGACGTCAGAAGTGTCTGTGACCAGTTACCATCAGGACGAGACGCTCAAGCACGAGGAACTCCCCAAGCGCTACTGCGGCATTTCCCCCTGCTTCCGCCGCGAGGCGGGAACATACGGAAAAGACACCAAAGGCCTCTACCGCATTCACCAATTCCAGAAAGTGGAGCAGGTGATCCTATGCGAGAACAGCCCTGAGGCTAGCGCAAAAATGCATGCCGAGATCTTGGGAAACGCAGAGGCGGTTCTACAGGCACTGAAGTTGCCGTATAGAGTTGTAGACGTCTGCACGGGCGACATGGGCCGCGGGCAGATCTACAAGAATGATATTGAGACCTGGATGCCCAGCCGCAAAGGATACGGAGAGACGCACAGCTGCAGCACCTTCCACGAATTCCAGTCCCGCCGTCTCAACATCAAGTACGCCGACAAAGACGGCAAGAAGAAATTCGTGCACACGCTCAACAACACGTGCATTGCCAGCCCGCGCATCTTGATCCCGATTCTTGAGATCTACCAGAACAAGGACGGCAGTGTGACGATCCCCGAGGTGCTGCGTCCCTACATGGGCGGTCAGGAGAAGATTGTCCCCAAAAAGTGAGATGAAGCCCCTGCTGATTGCGGACGATTCCCAGGATAAGATCGATTTTTTGCGCGACATGATCGCCAATGTCCCCGAGCTGTTTGACGTGGAGGTGGTGACCGCCATGACCACGGAGGACGCTTTGGAAAAACTCTCGACCCGGGAGTTTGGTGCGGGGCTCATCGACTACAACATTCCATCGCACAACGGACCACACATCATCCGCGAATGGCGGAAGATGGAGAAGGAACGGAATACGGGACCTGCGCGCGTCATTCTTTTCACCAGTGCCGGCGGCGATCTGTTTGCGGACTATGAGCGTGAGGCGCTGGAGGCGGGGGCTGACCATGCCATCTCCCAGCGGCGCCAGGGACAGAAACACCCCTACGACCACATTCTCGCCGCTTTACGGAGCCTGGAACCCCATGTGAAGGAGGACTAAGGTAGAATCGTCCCTTATGCGAATCCTCTTCACCCTTCGACCCGCTACGCTCGCTTAGGGCAAGCTCGCCATATGAAAATCTTGTTTACCAGATTCCCGCTGGAATCCCGCTACGGAGGGGCAGAAGTGCAGATCCTTACTTTAATGAAAGGACTGAAGGAACGGGGGCATGACGTGCGATTCCTAGGAAACTGCAAGGAGCTGTTAGCGATGAGCGACCAGCAATCAGTAACATCTTTGGAGATCGGCCCCCCGCCTGTGACTAAATGGCTTGCCGTCAGCTTTCTCTGGAGACAATTTTCAATGAAGAGAAAAATCATTCGCGCCATTCAGGAACTCACAGCTGATAGCTCACAGCTGACTGCTATTTTCATGGTGAGTTTATCAGAAAAATTACTCCTCACGCGCTGGGCGCATACGCAAGGACTCCGCGTTATTTGGATTGAGCATGACAGCGTGGGACGGTGGCTGGCGTGGAATCCCTGGCTCCCGGTTTTGCGGAGATTAAGCAGACTGGCGACGACTGTCTGCGTGTCTGAGTTGAGCCGAACTTTCTATCTGCGCATGAAGTGGCGCCCGCAGGACGTGACGGCCATCCCCAACGGCGTGGACGTTTCACGCTTTGGAAACTTCTCTCCCCGCCCGGAGGATGGCACACCGCTCCATGTGGGATGCGTTGCGCGTCTGCATACAGAGAAAGGAGTGGATGTGCTGATTGAGGCCGTGAAGATGATCCCCGCCATCACGCTGGATATTGTGGGACAGGGGCCGGAGGAGGCGTCGCTCCGCGCATTGATGGAACCGGACCGCATGACACTCATGCGCGACTTTGCCCACATCGCCAATTTTTATTCGCAGATAGACGTGCTGGTCCTGCCCTCCCGCAGCAATGATCCGTTTGGACTGGTGGCCGCGGAGGCGATGCGGCTGGGCATCCCCGTGATTGTGACGGAATGCTGCGGCATAGCGGGCTATTTACGCGCCGGGGAGGATGCGCTTATCGTGAAAGGCAATTCCAAAGAAGCCCTTGCAGAAGCCATAAAGTCTGTGTGGGAACCACAGATTTGGAAGGCGCTCTCCGTGCAGGGCAGACGGACGGCTAACCGCCTGTTTGACGTGGGGAGGATGGTGGACGCTTACGAGCTCTTGGCGCACTCCGCGGGCGGCGCCACGATGAAGTAACGGCCGGAGAGGGGCGTGAGGCGGCTGCCGTACTGGGCCTGCTGCTCCAGTCCTATTTTCTGCACTATCGCCATGCAGTGCTGTTCCTGAAGAATGGGAAGATCTGCAAACGCAGAATACGTGCGGGCCTGGAATTCGTCGCTCAAATATTGCCAGTGCGGATTGTACGGAAGCTGCACATACACCTCCGGACGCACAAAAAGCAGCTCCGTTTCCGTATACGACTGCGCGAGTATGGCGGCACTGTCCGCAGCCTCCGTTGTGCGGCGTGACCCGCGGTGATCCCATTGCCACCACGTCTGTGCCACCACGATTCCCGCCAACATGAACGTTGCAATGCGTTTGGTAAAAATCATGCGAAAACCTGCGGGGACAAACGCGAGCAACAAGAAATGCGAGAGGAGCAGGTGCCGGTACCATCCTCGCTCATCCAAGAAATAGAGTGTGACCAAGAAAACGAGCGAGAGCGCCATGACCATTTCACGACGTGCCAGTTTTTCACGCAACGCGTACATGCCCAGGCAGCCACTGACTAGGAAAATGCCGTATGCCAGGTACTGGAAGCGCGTAAGGAGCTCCGGCTGGGTACGCAAAACTTGCAGGAATTGCGAGCCCCCACCGGCAAACCCGTACTGCTTCAGCTCCTGCACAAACACCGGATCGCTGTAGCCGAGCACGTGGAGAAACGGCAGGAGCGTGATGAAGGAAACAGCCCCCAAAAGCGTAAGCAGGCGCAGGTCGCGCATGTCTTTACGGACCAGCGCGGCAAGCCATGCCAACCCGATTGCCGGGTACACCACCCCCGCGGTGATTTTGGTGACCACGGCCAGTCCAAACGCCATGCCGGAAAGCACGCTCTTTTTTGCAGTGAGGGTTCCGCGACACGCAAGGAACCCCAGCAGCATGAAGCAGAATCCGGGCACCTCGCCCATCACGGGCTTTCCGGTATTGATGAACGCGGAAAAGGTGACCAGGAGCAGCGCGGCAAAACGCGCATTCCACTTCCCTCCCAGGCTTTCCGCGTAGCGATAGAGGAGGAATGTCGCCAGGAATATATACGGGAGCGTTCCCAGGCGTGCGGCGGCAACGGAAAATCCAAACATTTTGATGCCGATGGCCGCAGGCACCACAACCGTGGGGCCGATGGCGAGGAAAAAGGAGTAGTACCAGGGATGATCGAAAATCGGGAATTGGTAACCTCGCCCCTCCGCCAAGTTGCGGGCAACGATCATGAACAAACTGTCATCGGCCCAGGGCTCCGGAAACGTACCCAGCTCCCGGAACGCAAAGAACACGCACGCAGCGCCGATGAGGAATTCCGGCCACCAGGCCTTGAGCAGACGCATACGGACAGCATACAGCTAGTGTGATAAAGGAAGGTATGATGTCCATGATGCAATCCGAGCAATTCAAGGCACATGCCCGGCTGGAGGAATCGCACTGGTGGTTTAGAGGCCGAAGAAAGATTCTTACGGCGCTGCTAAAAGCCATAGCCGCGCCCTCCCGCGATGTGCGCGTTGTGGACGTAGGATGCGGAACAGGCGGGAATACGCATGCTTTTTCCCAGATATATTCCTGCGTGGGGATTGATCCTTCTATGGAAGCCATTGCTTTTGCAAAGTCACGCTTCCCCGGAATCCGTTTTGTGGCGGCAGACGTATTCACGTTGCCGGAAGAGATTTCTACCGCGGACATGGTGCTGCTCTTAGACGTACTGGAACACGTGAAGGACGATTTTGCGTTTGTATCTGGGCTGCTGTCACTCATAAAACCGGGAGCGCACCTGGTGATGGCCGCGCCCAATGATCCTTCTTTATGGGGACCGCATGACAAGGCGTTTGAGCATTACCGCCGTTACACGCCGGAACGCTTCCGCATGCTATGGACAGGGCTGCCAGTGACGGAAAGATTACTCACGTGCTGCAATAGCCGGCTGTATCCGCTGGCCAAATTCATCCGCGGACTTACCCGGCTTAAAGGAAAAGCGATTGGCGAAGGGGATACAGATATTTCGTTGCCAAGTGCACCCGTAAACCGTTTGCTGACATCCGTTTTTGCGGGCGAACGACGACGCATTGTTGCCGCCATGGACGGAAAAGGCACGCCATATAAAACGGGAGTGAGCGTTCTTGCGGTCCTGCGGCGAGAAGAAGGCGCCATGGATGTTCGCACCATGCCTAAAGACATCCGCGACGCGGCGCCGTGGCGAGACTGATTATTTGTTGGGAAGGTCTTTCCCCAGGGCCTTCAGGCGATTTATGGCTGCCTGCTCTTCGTTTTCCAGGCGTTCCAACAACGGAGTGACTTGCTCCTGGACCGCGGGATTGGCGGAGCGCAGATCCGCAAGGAGCCTCTTCCACTGGCCGGCGATCCGGGCCGGGTTATTGAGCGGAAGGAACTCCCCCGGCGGCGCTGCAAGAAGTTCCCGGGAAACGGCCTTTACCGCGGATACCGCTATTTCCGGATCATCTTTGGCAGCTTGCACAATCGCCGCAAAACCCGCAGGCCTGTAGAAAAGGAGCTCGGCCGAGCGCTCGCGGAGAGCGGCAGGAACGCTTTTGTCCCGCGCGGGATTTTTGCGGAGGGTGCCTGCAAGCAAGCCCACTAATTCGGCATCCAGCTTTTCGTCGCTCAGACGGAACATGCGCCGCAGGGCTTCGCCCGCACCCGTGGACAGGTAACCCACCTGGGCATCCGTGAATTTCTCCTTGGAAGGCGGTTCCGTTCGCCCCTCCAGCGCCTCATGGACCTGGGGAAGCGCGGGCAGACCGGCGTCACCCAGTATCCTGGCGGCAATGAGACCTTTTTCATATCCATGGGGCAACGCCTCGCTCACCAGGTACCGCACCACCCCCGGATGTTTTTTCGCGGCTTGTACCAGGTGCTTTTCGCAGGACAAACGCAAAGCAAGCGCAACCTCCTGATCCCTCAGCAGCACAGCCATCAGTTCGCCCGCAGCCTGGGGATTCCCCCTGGCCAAATACAGATGCAGGCTCGCCTCAAAAATCTCCGGCGAACTGTTGTAGTACAAATCCCTAACCTCATCCTCTTTCGCCACGGTGCCCATGGAAATTTTCGTGACGATTCTTTCAATCCTCTCCTTCTCCTTTTTCGCCTGCTGGGCTTGCACCTCGCCCGCGCCCGCGAATGTCATGGCAATGGCCGCGACAACCACGTGCGTTTTTCTCTTGAGGCTTTTCCAGATTCCGGAAGATTTCCCCGCTTCTTGCGCGCGAATATCCTCACTGTCTCCCATGGACGAATGAGAGTCTGACGGTGCGTGCAAGCGGCTCATGCCGCTACTCTGTTCTTTCCCGTAATATTGTCCAGAATCTGCGACACAGGAAAACTTTTGTCTTTTGCTGCTGCCGAAAAACTGAATCGCTATACTGCATCCCATGCGACGAGCAGCCGCCCGTTTTCTCACCGTGGTGTTCCTGAGCAGCATGTTCCCGGTTTTTGCGGGAGCGGCGGATTCTGCGGGGGACGTGCGCGATTTTGACCCGCCGATTGATGGATTGAGCGTCACGATTTCCGGTAATCAGACAGTGGAAGTGCGCGGATTTGAAGGCAACGGCTGGGGACCGTGGCAGGCGCTCAATGTGGAGAACGAGCAGGACCCCTCGCTCCGGGAATCCAATCTAGCGATGTTCAAGACCAGGATACGGAGTGTTGAATTCCGCGGGGGTGAGCCACAAGCCATTCACCCCATACGCGTCTCGGACGCCCCGGCCAGATACGAGGTGGCATCGCTGGATGCGTCCGTGCCGGACCACCACATCCTGACGCGCCAGGAGTGGGGGGCGGACGAATCGCTGCGCCTGTACAGAACGGAGCCCTCTTCCTCATCCAGCTCGTCTTCCTCGGAAACGGACAGGGGCGAGGCTCCCGTCACCGATTCCGCACGCGTGAAGGAATGCAACCAGGCTTAAACTATCCGGAGGAGTTCAAAAAATCCGGCGTGATTCACAAGACCTACAACGGCCAGACGCTCCTGTGGCCGGAGGAATATTCCAAGCAGATCCGCATGATCGTGGTGCACCACACTGCGGGCCGGCAGGAAGGCGAGACGCGCTCGGGGCTGGAGATGATGCGCGCCCTGTACCAATATCATGCGGTGAATCGCGGATGGGGGGATATCGGTTACCACTACATGATTGATCCGCAGGGGCAGATTTACGAGGGGCGCGCGGGCGGCGACTACGTCATTGGCGGACACGCGTACTGCAACAACGTGGGGACCATAGGCATTGCGCTGATGGGGAACTTTGAGATTGAGCAGCCCACGCCGGCGCAGGCGCTGAGCCTGCAATGGCTGATGAAGACCCTGACCGACAAGTACCAGATCAATATGAACCAGGAGACGGTCTTCCACGGCAAACACCTGCCGCCGATTGTGGGCCACCGCGATCTTCTGAGCACCGATTGTCCCGGCTACACGCTCTGGAGCGTGTTAAACCAGTTCCGCAGCCACGTGCGCGAAAACAAGATCACCCTGGCCATCGCCTTCCCCGCCCCCCTGGAAACGGCTCCGCCCCTGGCCAACAAACCCTACCCCCAGACCCTCCCCGATGATCCGGAGGAATTGAAGACGGTCATCGTCACCGCAAGCGACGGTCTTGCGCCTTTGGGGGACACGGCGCTCAATGTTCGACCCGGCAGTGAAGTGGTGATCCCCGTGTATTTCCGCGCCCCGCGCGATATCAGCAAGAACAGCCGTATTGCCCGCGTGGTGCGGACCATTGGCGTGGACGTGTCCCAGGAAATGGAGGACAAGTACGTCTCCGTCCGCGGCGACCTGCGTGCACCGCAAAAGGTGACAAAAGGACAGGCGATCATGGTGCGCGTGAAGGTGAAGGTGCCGCTGGAACGCGGGGAAATGGCGCTGCGGATAGGCTCCATCGCCTACGCATTGGAATCCTCCGGCAAGACCATCCGCGGCCGTGCGGCTTCCTCCGTCCCCACCACCTGGACGCGGCCCGCGGACAATCCCGCACTCGCCACACGCCCCACGCAGCGCGTGACCGTGAGTACGCGCGCATTCTCATCGTCCACATCCTCCCTGTCACCGTACTTTCCGACCGCCGATTCTTCCGTGATCCGCGTGCGACTGACAGCCGAACTTGCGGGCAGTCCCGCACTCTCGGCACAGAACGGTATTCTGGTGACCGACGCGCGCGGCAGTTCCGTGAACGAGAACCGCGTCAGTCTGACGGTTCAGAACGGCAGATGTGCGGCCCTGGGCACGACGACGACTACAGACTCTGTACTGCGCCTGAGCGCAGCCGACGGCAACGTGCGCGTGGAAAACGCATTCACAGTTCCGCGTGAATACCACGGCGTGATTGAATGCCAAGTCATCAATGGATCCCTGACGCTGATCAATGAGCTACCTCTGGAGGACTACATGGCGGGTATTGCCGAAGAGCCGGATACCGAGCCGTACGAGAAGCAGCGCGCCTTTGCCGTGGCCGCACGCACGTACGCACGTTATTACATGGACCCTGCAAACCGGAAATTCCCCGGCAAGCCCTACGACGGCTCCGATTCCCCTGCGGAATTCCAGCTGTACCGGGGAGCACTGAATGAATCCCAGAATCCGCAGTGGGTACGCGCGGTGCGGAGCACGGCCAATAACGTGCTCACGTACCAGGGACAGATCATCAAGCCGCCGTACTTTAGTAGCGACGACGGACGGACCAAATCCCCCGCGCAGGCTGGATGGAACAATTTCCCCTTTGCCCAGATTTTCTCCGCCAAGGATGATCCGTGGTGCGCCGGCAAACCCCTCTCCGGGCACGGCGTGGGGATGAGCGGCTGCGGGGCGGAGGGGCAGGCCGAACAGGGTAAAACCGCCGAGCAGATCCTCTCGTATTACTACCCGGGAACGTCCATAGAGGGGAAGAATTGACGCCAAAAAAAATGTACTTGTGCAACGGTGCATGTGCGGCAATAATCCGCCGCCCCATGAGCCTGTTACACGCCATCATCGACACGCACGACCTGGGTTCCCTGGTCGCGGAATGGGAGAAAACCGTGCCCGTCTCCAAGAATATCTGTGACAATACGCACAAGCGCATCCGGACACTGGAGTGGCTTGCTTCCCAGATCACGCGTGATCTGCAGCTGCGCGCGCAGTTCAACGTATTCCCCGGCAAAGGCAGTCTGGCCTACTACGGATCCAGAAAGGCCGTCACGGCCATCAGGGAATACTGCAGCATAAAAGATAAGCGTCTGGTGTGCACTGTTGTGGACTGAAGAAAGCCGTCTACAATGAACACATGGAATCAGACGCTACCCACATGATCCTGCCCGTGGAGCGCATGGATGTCCTTGTGAGTGAATGGGAGAAAAACACCTCCGACTCCTCGTCTGTTCCCGGTGTCCTGCAAAGAAGACAGGCTGCATTGGATTGGTTGGCGCAGAACATTCGCGCTGACAGCCTCTCAAGCGCGGACTATCAAGTCTTCGCCTCACACGGTTCCATTTCCTTTACGGGGACCCCCCAGGAGATACTCACTCTAAAAAACTTTCACGACCGGCTTTGCGCACAGGCAGAAGAAACAGCCAACCTCCTAGACGAGGAGGAAGTTTTGTCCTGATCTACCCCTCACTCCTGAGGCTGTTCGGGAACGGCCCTTCTCTCCTTCTTTTTCTTCTGGTGCCGCTTTTCATGCAGCATGTGCTCTTTGGCGAAGGGCGATGGACGCGCATGCTCCTTGCGCTCCAAAAAGTGCTGGTAGGCGTTCATTTGCTCCTGACGCTCGCGCTCCTCTTCTATAGCCATGATCAGGTGTTCCCACGCCTGCATGCGGTTCTGGTGCTGCATGCGCTCGTGCTCGCAGCGGACGATGATGCCCGTGGGCACGTGACGCAGCTGCACGGACGTGCTGCGCTTGTTCCGGTTCTGCCCGCCCTTGCCGTGCCCGCGCGCGAAAAATTCCTCCACATCCTCCGCCTTCAGACCTGCGCGGCCAGCACGTTCAACAAAATTTTCCGGAAGACCCTCGGGGAAAGGCATGGCACGTAGAGTACACGAGGGAAAAGCGTCGACAATCCTTAATTTTTCCTGAATAGCGCACGCACTTCGCTCTGCACTTCAAAAGCGCACGCTTTGAGCGCCTCGTCTAAGGTGATCATTTTGCATTTATCAAAAACAGCGTTCACAAAATCAGGAAGCACGGCACTACGGGGGTCGTTGATACTCACATGCATCAGCTGGTCCGATATCTCACGGAGAGCATTGAAGCTGCTGGATTCCAACTGGGATAGCTTAAAAAGAGCATTGGCGAATTCATTCAAAATTTCGCGCACCATTTTGTCTGCATGATAGCGCGCAAGCATTGCATACTTACTTAGGGAATCCTGGGGATCCAATACCTGTCTGCGGATATGGTCGATACTCGCTGTAGACATCCGCAATCACTCTCTGCCATCCCAGTCCCATTGTCGAACAACAGAGGCCGGGATGGTCAGAAAGCGTTTTTCAGAGCCAAAATATCGTTTATGCCACCGCCTTCAGAAGCGCGTCCACGCGGTCGCACTTCTCCCATGCAACGCCCAGGTCCTCACGGCCCATGTGGCCGTAGGCAGCCAGCTGGCGGTACTGGGGCTTGAGGAGGTTGAGATCGCGGATGATGGCAGCGGGGCGAAGATCGAACACTTTTTTGACGGCTTCTTCAATCTTCCGATCATCGATCTTCCCGGTACCGAAGGTGTCCACGCGGATGCTGACGGGCGCGGCCACGCCAATGGCGTACGCCACCTGCACCTCGCACTTTTTGGAGAGGCCCGCTTTGACGACATGCTTTGCCACCCAGCGTGCAGCATAGGCTGCACTGCGATCCACCTTGCTGGGATCCTTGCCGGAGAACGCACCTCCACCGTGGCGGCTGTAACCGCCGTAGGTGTCCACGATGATCTTGCGGCCGGTGAGTCCGCAATCGCCCGGAGGGCCGCCAATGACGAAGCGTCCCGTGGGGTTGATGTGGAACTTGGTTTTA
>CAYMAT010000001.1:20009-26938 GCA_964388495.1 uncultured Candidatus Peribacteria bacterium | reverse complement strand
TTATCATCGATGTACTTGCCGCAGACCGGCTCAATGATGTGCTTTTTGATATCCGCGCAGATCTGCTCGTGCGTCACGTTATCCGCGTGCTGCGTGCTGATGACCACGCAGTCCAAGCGCTCCGGCTTTCCATCATCGCTGTACTGGACCGTGACCTGGCTTTTGCCGTCCGGGCGGAGATAGTTGAGGCCGTTCTTCTTGCGCACCTCGGCCAATTTGCGCGTAAGTCCGTGCGCCAGGGAAATGGGAAGAGGCATGAGTTCGGGCGTTTCGTCGCAAGCGAATCCGAACATCAATCCCTGATCTCCGGCCCCCTGCTCCTTTTCCTTGTTCTGCTCGGCATCCACACCCTGGGCGATGTCATTGCTCTGCTCGCCCACGCACACCATGACGGCGCATGCCTTGTGGTCGAATCCGAAGATACCGTCGTTGTAACCGATCTCTTCGATCGTTTTGCGAGCCACGTCGGCCATGGGGATGTAGGTGTTGGTGCGGATTTCGCCGGCAACCACCACAAGGCCCGTCGTTGCCAGACACTCGCACGCCACGTGCGACTGCGGATCCTTGCTGAGCGCGTAGTCCAGCACTGCATCGCTGATCTGGTCGCAGAGCTTGTCGGGGTGACCCTCGGTCACCGATTCGGACGTAAAGAAGTGGGACATGGAAGAGGAAGGGAAATGAATGAAAAGCCCTTCCCGCTTCGAGAAGAGTGATCGTGTGATATCTCTCCCCTGGCGGGGCTGGAATTCCCACCGTCCCGAGGCTTCGGGGGTTGGGGGATGTCTCTAAGGGGCCAGTTCCCCTGTCGGCCAAAGCTCTCTGAGCGAAGGCTGACTCGACACCACTCTTGATAGGCGATGATGTGGATATATCGTATCAATACTAGGAAACCTCGTCCACCTCACGGAGGATGTCCTCCACGGACATTAATTTCCCTCCATATTTTCTTCGCTGCTCGGCTTCGGCCTCTTGCTCCATCCCGGTCGTCGCTCGATCATCGACAACCAGAGCTTTACGCTCCTGCAAAGACATTTCCGGAAACGCCGACACAGTCAGGGCATCAGGATTGAGGGCAAAAGAAGTGTCTGCCTCTTTTTCATCTTCGACGAGAGGTATGGCATCCGCGTGCCATGGCTGCGTAGTCCGCAAAAGCCGACCGCGCAACGTATCTACGAGGCACTGCAATGCCTGACGCGAAATGATCACAGTAGGTTGATTGCCTTGTTGCAGAGTCGTTTCAGCGGCCTTTAACGCTTTGTCCAAAACATTGCTAAGTGTCATAAGTGCATATGCTGTACAGCAAACAGGCTGTTGTCCAGAAATTGGAGATACCGTCGCAAAGAAGCGCTGTGGAGAGCGCCGTTCAAGAAGTCAGTCACCATTGGCAAAAATTATGAAAATCACCGCTCGCCCGACGCCACTTTTGAAAAGCGATGATGTGGAAAGAGCCTGTGCAGAGTTAAATGAATGCAAGAGCCGGTTTACGAGTTATTGGTTCTTCGTTTTTCCTTTCTGAACATGAACCAATAACTCATAACTCATTAACCAAGGAACTTTCTGAACAACAGCTGACAGCATCCCGCGCTCCGCTACAATAACAACTCCTCTATGAAACCCTTTGCCGCACCCGGCCCGTTCACCTTTGTGCTCTTTGGAGCATCGGGAAACCTGGCCAAGCTCAAAATCTACCCCGCGCTCTATATTCTGGCCCTCAAAAAACGCTTCCCCAAGGATTACGCCATTGTGGGATTCGCCCGTTCGGCCATGGACCAGAAATCCTTCCGTCTGCTGGTGGAGGAATCCATCTATGCCCAGATGCCGGAAGTGAACAAGAAATCCGTGGACGAGTTTTTGACGCACGTGCACTACCACCAGGGCAACTATGACCGCACGGAGGATTTCGCCTCGCTCACCAAAAAACTGGAGGCAATAGAGAAGGGTGACGATTCCTGGGTGCGCCTGGCCTACCTCTCCATTCCGCCCACCGTCTTCAACGACGTGCTCCATAACATCTGCAGGGGCGGGATGCACAGGAAGGGCATGCCCTTCCGCATCGTTGTGGAAAAACCCGTGGGACACGATCTCGCGAGCTTTGAAAAAGTGCGGGATTCGCTCAAGAGCTGCTTTGCCGAAAACGAGATTTTCCTGCTGGACCACTATCTGGGCAAGGAAGCCGTGCGCAACGTCTATTACCTCCGGTATGCTAACCCGATTCTCGAGCGCCTTCTGAAGAACTCGCTCATCCACCATGTGGAGGTGACGGCATCGGAATCCCTGGGGCTGGAAGGCCGTGCGGGATATTTTGACCACACGGGCACGCTGCGCGACATGGTGCAGAGCCACCTGCTGATGATGACATCGCTCCTCACCATGCCCATCAAGGACACGGAGGACGGCATCCGCGAAAGCCGGCTCTACGCGCTCTCACAGCTGTATCTCCCGCCGGCCACCAACCTGTCCGAGGTGGTGCTGCAGGGACAGTACACCGGCGGCAACGTGCGCGGGGAAAGCGTGGTGGGCTACAGGGAGGAGGAGGGGGTGATGGAAAATTCTCGCACCAACACCTACGTGGCGCTCAAGCTGAACTCCCGCGAGTCGCGGTGGCAGGGCGTGCCCTTCTATCTCCGTTCCGGGAAGCGCATGGGCAAAAAGGAAACACGTGTGACCATCGTCTTTAACGCATCGCGGAACGTGGGCGAGGGAAACACCAATAACCGCCTGGACATGATTCTGCAGGGGGAGGCGGGCATGCGCGTCTTTCTGCAGACCAAGGTGGGCGGCACAACGCCGACTTTCCGCCCGCTGGTGATGGAGGACCCTCTGGTGTGCACGGGAGACTGCCTGCCGGAGCACGGATTGCTCCTTCTGGAAGCCATCCACGGAAAGCAGACATGGTTTTTGAGCTTTGACGAAGTGGGCACCTCCTGGAGATTCATTGATCCGCTGCAGCATCATCTTGCACAGGAGTCGACGCCGCTTCTCACCTACCCCGCCGGTTCACGCGGGCCGGAGGGCGCGGATGCGTGGGTTGCCAAAGACGGCATTGAATGGATTGCATGAAGCAGCTGAAAGAACAGCCATTGGCCGAAAAATTGGTGGAAATGACCGCAAAAGGCTTTGCCACCGTCAGCAATATCACCATGCAAACGGCGCTATTGATAGGCAAAACCGTGCTCTTCCCCTTTCAGAAGATCATGGATGCGGCCTCCGCTCCCGTGGATTTGCGGAAGAGAAAAAAGGAGTAAGCTAGCGCACTTTCCTCCCGCACCATGGAACTCAGGAACATGGATGATTTTCACGAGATGTATCTGGCAATGGACAAGATCGCGCCGGATCTAAAACTGCATCAACTCCCCCTGCACATCACGCTGGCAATTCTCTGGTCGCTGGCTTTTGCCGCCCGAGACGCAATGGAGGAGGTGATGCAGTGGAAAAACCGCCGATGAATGCTGGACAGCCCGGCAAAGACGCACGATCATGACGATATGACCATCATTGAAACCGCAAACGATGACGAACTGGCACGGAAGGGTACGGATTTTTTGGCGGAGCTGATGAAGAAGGCCATCGACTCGCGCGGCTTCACCATCGTTGGCCTGTCCGGCGGATCCACCCCCAAGCCGATCTACGAGGAACTGGGCAAGCGCCAGGACATCGACTGGGCCAGGGTCTGGATCTTTCTGGTGGACGACCGCTACTGCAATGCGGACTCCGGCAAGAGCAACCAGTTTTTGCTGCGGATGACGCTGCTCAAGAATGCGCCCATCCCCGAATCGCAGCTCCTTTTCCCCAAGACCGACCTGGACTTGCGTGACTGCGTGCACGAGTACGACGCGGTCATCACCGACATGCTCAAAAAAGGCGAGCCGGACGTGGTCACGCTGGGCATGGGGGACGATGGCCACATCGCCTCGCTCTTCCCTGTGCTGGATGAGGACGCCTTTGGCCCCAAAAACGTGGTCCACAACATTACGGACAAATTCGATATTCGCGACCGTATTTCCGTCACCTTCCCCGTTTTGAGCAGCGCACGAGAGGCGGTGTTTTTCCTCAAGGGAAAGGCGAAAAAAGAGGTGTGGGAGGAAATGGAGCGCAGTACAGAGGACGAGCGCCGCTGGCCTGCGAAAGAAATTCTGTCGACCGTGAAAACGACGGTGATTGCACAGTGGCCTGTCGCGGCGTAACGCAGTGAAGCCGGATAATTATCCGATTACCTTTTTGAGTTCCGTTGCCATGTCTTTGGCTGCTTTTTCCGCGGCTTCCTTCCAGTCTTTTCCGGAACTGGCGTAGATAATGCCGCGCGAGGAATTCACCACGGCGCCCAGGCCTTCGATGAATCCGGGCTTCACGTCCGCTGCGGTCCCGCCCTGCGCGCCGTAGCCGGGGATCAGGAACGGAACGTGCGGCATGATGGAACGCAGGTACTTAAGCTCTTCCGGATATGTTGCACCTACTACGGCGCCGACGCTGGAAAGACCCGACTCCTCACCCAGATCCTCCATGGCCCACCCCTCCACCAGGTGCGAGAGGTGTTCATGGACAGCCTCGTCCCCGCTGGGGAGATCTTGCAGTTCGCCGGAGCTGGGGTTGCTGGTTTTGACGAGGATGAAGATCCCCTTGCCGTTCTTGCTCCCGCGCTCCATGAAGGGTTTGATGCCGTCGCTTCCCAGGAACGGATTCACCGTCAGAAAATCGACGGGGCTCTGCGGGCCCAGGTAGGCATCAGCATAGGCCTCCGCCGTGGATCCAATATCCCCGCGCTTGGCATCCGCAATGACCACCAGATCATTCTTCTTCGCGTATTCAGCAACGTTCCAAAACGCGCGCATGCCCTCCCAGCCGAAGACCTCGAAGAACGCGAGGTTGGGCTTGACCGAACAAGCGACTCCTTTGACCGCATCGATGATGCCTTTGCAGAAGAGCTCGACACCAGCGGCGTCCTTGGCGATTCCCTCCGGGAGCTTCCCGGGCTGGGGATCCAGGCCCACGCAGACGGGGGAAGAGGCCTTTGTTTTCTTAGTGAGGAGATCAGCGGCGTGCATGAGCTTAGTATAAACCGTTATTGGTAATTGGTAATTCGTTATTCGTATTGCTTTTGACTGTTCTTTTGAATTTTCGATCCTGTGACTGCAAGTGATGGATTAACTTAGCAAGCATGGCGGATATCTTTTTTAGATGATTATTAGCATTATCAAACTCAATTTTACTTATATAAGACTCCTCAAGCGCATCGTATAAATGTGAACGTGTTTCCCCACAAGAACGTTTTGAATATCCCAAAAATTTAATAAATTCAGGGGACGTTAAAGCATCACATCCTTCGGCTATATTTGCGGAAATTGAACGAGTGGATCTTGTTATTTGATCTGTAAAATTAAAATCTTTTGATCCAGGGTGACGTTTACATATTAAACGAATAAATTTCAGAATTTTTCTGCTTTCTTGCCAAACTTTCATGTCTTCAAAATTATGAAAGGTAGTCATAATTAGATACGAATAACGAATTACGAATCACGATTTACTTGCCTGTACTGCAACGCCTCCGCAATGTGCTGCTGACCGATCCCCTCGCACCCCGCTAAATCAGCAATCGTCCTCGCCACTTTAATAGTCCGATGATATGCCCGCGCCGAGAGATCCATTTTCCGCACGGCTAGCTGCAGGAGCGATTTGGACGCTTCATCTAGCGGGCAGAGTTCATCGATATCGCGCACGGACATTTCACGGTTGAGACGCACGGACCTGCCGGCAAAACGCTTGCGTTGACGCTCGCGCGCGGTCATCACCCGGCTGCGGATCACGTCCGATGTTTCCGGATTATCGGTCCGTTTGGATTGGAGTTCTTCAATCTTCACCGGCTGGACATCGATTTGCAGATCAATTCTATCAAGGAGCGGCGCGGAAATTTTTCGACCAGTCCGCTTCCCTTCCGCCGCGAATTTTGGGGGATTCATGGCAGCGATGAGCGTGAAGTCCGCAGGGAAGAGGAAGCTGCCGTGCGCCCGCGTGACGGTGATGCAGCGGTCTTCCAGGGGCTGACGCAGCACTTCCAAAACTTGCGCCGGGAATTCCCCCAGCTCATCCAGGAACAAGACTCCCCTATGAGCCAGGCTGATCTCGCCCGGCTTGGGCATCTGCCCGCCGCCCACGATGGAGACCGCGCTGGCCGTATGGTGCACCACGCGGAAAGGCCGCGTTTCCAAAAGCGGACTGCCGCCCTGCAGCAGATTGGCAACGGAATAGATGCGCGTGACCTCAATGGCCTCATCCCGCGTAAGGGGAGGAAGGATGCCGGGGAACGCCCGTGCCAGGAGTGTTTTGCCGGAGCCCGGAGTGCCGGAAAGCAGAACGTTATGCCCGCCTGCCGCGGCGATTTCCAAAGCCCTCTTACTGCTTAATTGTCCGCGCACGTCGGCAAAATCGATACCGGCAAACTCCGCCGCCTGTTTTGCGGAGGGCGGCACCGGCGGAGGAGCCGTTTCCCCCGTGAGGAAACGGACCACGTCACGCAAATGATCCACGGCAATCACCCGCACCTCTTCTATAAGCGCGGCTTCAGGACCGTCCACGGACGGCACCACGATGGTCTTGATCCCCAGCTCCTTGCAGGCGATGGCGGCAGGGAGGATCCCCGATGTATGCCTCAGCGAACCATCGAGAGCGAGCTCCCCAATGAAGGCGATGGACTGTAGGGCTTTCTCCGGAATCCGCGTCAGTTCGTACGCCATCAGGAGGCCCAGCGCGATGGGGAGATCAAACCGCGCGCCGGCCTTGCGCAGGTGTGCGGGGGCCAGATTGACCGTGATGACGCGGCCCGTGGGGATGCGGTGCCCCAGGCTCCGGATGGAATGCGTCACGCGCTGCTTGCTCTCCTGCACCGCGGTATCGCCCAGGCCCACAATGAGGAATTTGGCCTCGCCGGGGACGCT
>CAYMAT010000001.1:0-19999 GCA_964388495.1 uncultured Candidatus Peribacteria bacterium | reverse complement strand
GGACGCTCCCCACCTCCACCGTGATGCGCTCGCATGCGAGCCCCGCATTGGCCAGTGTTGTGAGTTGCGCCAGCACCGCTCCAGTCTTCCGTTTTTCTTTTGCCGTGTCCCCACCGTGGACTAGTGCCGTATTTCACAAACCAGCCTTCTCCCCACGCCAAGCCATAAATACGGTTCCATGCCCGCATGGAACGGCCTTTGTATGAAGCGCATCAGGAAATTGCGCGCGCGGCACGCCGGCTCCTTTATGGGACCGGGACCAACGCGCGCGCAACCGCCACACTGCATGCATGGAACCGGACCGCCATCACACGGAAAGCCAGCAACTGGGATTCCTGGGCGAAACCACCGCCGTGCAATACCTGCAGGAAAAGGGATACACGGTGATGCTCAGGAATGTCCGCCTGGGGCATGAGGAAATCGATATCATCGCGCACGATCCGCGGGACGACGTTCTGGTGTTTGTGGAAGTGAAGACGCGGACCCAACCCTCGCGCCCGGGTTTTCACCCGGAGTGGACGGCGGGCAGGGGCAAGCGGATGGCCCTGCGCCGCGCCATGCGCCGCTGGGTGGCGGACCACGATTACCACGGGGGATACAGGATAGATCTGGTCTGCGTGGAGGCAGGCCAGGTCACGCATCATTTTATCGAGATTGGGATTTCGTGAACTGCTCGTAATTGGTGATTCGTTATTCGTAATTACTTTACGAAGTACTAATCACGAGCAAGTTTCTCATCACTTTATCGCCATTCAGTCCCTCTTGCGAGAGGCTGCGACAGGTTTACCCAATTAAAGTGCCCGCTCTGATCCGTCCACTGCACCGCGCCGATGGTGCTGAGATCACCCGCCTGATTGAGCGAGATCTGCATGCTCTTGTTCACGGCACTGGGAGCAAGCGACACATCACCGTACAGGCGGAACGTGCGCGTACCATTACTGAGCGAACCAATGCTGAGCGGCAGAGAGGAACAGCTGACGATGTATCCGCTCACGCTGCACGGGACACGATCGTTGGATTCCGGCGTACCCAGCTTCCAGTTGGTGACGCTGATGTCGCTGCTTGCGGCAACCTGGAATTCCAGGTCATCGATGGAGAGCGTGACACTCTCATTGGACACTCCATCGATGGCAAAAGAAGCCAGGAGGGAGGACGGCCCAAGAGGCAGGACACCCTGCGCCTCCATGGCATTGCGGACGGCCGTGATGCGGCCGTAGGAGGTCTGGTGCTGCGGGAACGGCGTGGGGGCAATGGCCGTGGTGGAACTGGTGGACCACTCGCCTTCCGTAGTGAGACGGAAGCTGTCCACCTGCACTAATTGGTCCGACGTGCCGCCCTGGTTGCGGCCCTTCATGCGGACCTCAACGCCAATGGTGCGCTGTTCGCCCTTGGGGATTTTGTATGCGTACTTGGTGAGGGTGCCGCGCCAGGTTTTCTCCGTGCTGTCGTAAATTTTATCGAGCGAAATGGACCCCAGCTCCACGCCGTTGCTGTCCACGATGTACATGGAGTCGATCGCGTCGATCTTGTTCTTCAGTTTCACCTCTGCAAACTGCACGTACATGGGTTCCAGATTGGCGAAGAACGTGCCGCCGCCAATAGGCTCACTGCGCTCACCTGCGACCAAAAACTGGCTCTGGGACGGGAAAACCGGCAGTCCCGCGACCGAAGAGGATGACGACGAAACCGAGGACGATACGGAGGAGGAACTGGAGGACGATGAGACACTGGAAGAGGATGAACTCGTCGAGCTGCTGGAGGAGGAGCTGGAAGAAATCGAGGAGCTGGAACTGTCCAAAATACCGCGCTCGGCCGCTCGATACTCGTCCAATTCGTCAGCCGAATATGCGACATACGCCTCAGTGAGGCGCACCATATCCCCGCGCGTGAGGACGTAGTCATCCACGGGGTTGAACGGAAGTGCCACGCCGGCATCCAAGGCGCCCTCGCGGTACTTCACGTACCAGGCGCTGCCGCCGGGAACGTCATTGTTGATGACGCCAAACTCCTCACCCAGGATCTTGAGTGCCTCCGCATAGTTCACCGGGCGCTCCGGGTGGAACTTGCCGTCGGGATTACCCTGCACGATGCCCAGTTTTTTGGCCGCGCAGATGTAGGGACTGAACCAATCGGAAGCATGCACGTCCGGGAAACAGTTGTTCCCGTCGTTCTGGGAAACATCCACATCGCCTTGCGCGAGCAGTGCGATCTTCAGGAATTCCGCACGGTTGAGCGTGCGGGCGGGGGCAAACGTCCCGTCCGGGTTGCCGCCCACCGCGCCTATGCGCGTGAGGAGGCTGACACCCGCGGCGACGGGTTTGTTAAAGGGCGCATCTTCGTACCGGGTGCTGATATCGGTGTAGTCGAAGGCGAACGCCGTAAGGGGAACGGTCAGGGCCGCTGCAATGAGGAAACGCTTCATGGGGGAAAGTATAACGGGAATGTCGCGAAGTGCGATACACCGGTAATAACGGGAAGCGCAAAAAAGCGTTACAGGAAAAGTCGATGAATTATGGCCAGACCACTGACAAGCACCGGCTGATGAATCAAATAGAGCGGCAGGGCGTACCTGCCGGGGAAGCTCAGGAATTTCCAGAAACGGGGAAACGCCCATTCCCGGGAAAACCCTTTGCGGATATACACCGCGTGCCCCACGGCATACCCCATGCACGGAACCCCAAGCCACGGGATGAGCGGCACGTAATCCACCGTGTACCAGTCCGCTGGCGGAATGCCCCAGGGGAGGAACAGCCATGTGTGTGCGGAGTCTGGAAGCAGAAAGGAGAGGCCGACGATGCCCAGCCCCAGCACTGCCGCCCACTCCCTGAGTGGCGCAAGGAAAGGAAGGAGCAGAATGGCGATGGCGATCATGTGCAGCACGCCAAAACGCACATAGCTTGCGGGATCCGCAATGTACGTGACGAGCGTCACCAGCATGGCACAGGCAAAAAGTTCCATGCCCCGCATCACGTATTTTCTGCAGCGATGGCCGGACCTCTCCCACGTGACACTGAAAGTGGCACCCACGATGAGCAGGAAGAGAACGAGCGTGAAGCGCGCCCATACCACGTCCCAGATGCCTATGGAGGAAAGCACGGGAATACCGAAAAAATGCTCCAAATCGTACGCTCCGTGATACGCAATCATCAGAATGACGGCCAGACTCCGCAGAAGGTCCAATTCCAGGTGGCGGCGCTGCATTGAGGGGTATACTACAGTCCTTTCCCCCATTCCTATGACCTTTTCGGATTTTCAGGGGCTCTGCGACCAGCGCCGCAGCGTGCGCTACTTTGACGCCGAACCCGTCTCGCAAAAGGACATCATGGCTTTGCTGGAAATTGCGCACAAAGCCCCCAGCGTGCAGAACATCCAACCCTGGCACTTCCATGTGATCCTGGACAAAGACATGCGCAAGAAAATCATGGAGGCCAGCTGCTACGGGAATTTCGTGGAAGGAGCGGGGGCCTTTGTGGTGGTGACATGCAACACCAATCTGCGGAGCGCGGCGGCGGAAACCGTATGGAACGAGCGCGAGCTGGAATACTCCTGCATGTCCGCCATGGACCACATCCTCCTGGGCGCCACGGCCATGGGTCTGGGGAGCTGCTGGGTCTCGCTCCACCACGGCGCGGCAAACGAGCTCCTCAAGCTGCCCGCGGGGCACCGCATCATGGGCGGGATCATGCTGGGGCACTACAAGAAAGGCGAGGAGCAGAGCAGCGGCGAGCACGAGCGCAGGCCGCTCAAGAACATGGTGACGATCCACCCGTGATCACTTTTTCTTCCCGATGCGCGGGAGGTCGCACACCTTGGTGACGGGCGCAATGACGTGTGCGGGTGTTTTCCCCTGCCGCCATTCGTTGATGGACTGGAATGCGTCCAGGAACATGTTGCGCATGGAATCATCCGCGTAAAACGCGATGTGCGGCGTGGTGACCACTTTGGGATGATTCACCAGCTCTTTGTTCTCCTCAAAGTTGTTTTCATGCTCCAGAACGTCCAACAGTGCATGGGCAACTTTTCCGCTTTTGAGAGCCAAAAGAAGCGCGGCAGAATCGATCAGCGACCCGCGCGCGGTGTTGACCAGTGTCACGCCGTTTTTCATGAGTTTGAATGCGCCAGCATTGATCATGTGCTCCGTCTCCTTGGTGCCGGGCACGTGGAGCGTGATGATGTCGCTCTGTGCTAGCAATTCCGCGAGTGCCACGTACCGGACACCCAGGTTTTTCTCCAGCTCCTCCACCCTGCATTGGTCCGCGGCCAGAATTTTCATGTCGAATCCGTGCGCGATGCGCGCCGCAGCCCGGCCGATCTTCCCCGTGCCCACGATACCGATGGTCTTGCCCTTCAGCGCCATGCCGCGCAGGCCGTGGTAGTCAAACCTCCCGCTCTGCACGCGCTCCTGCCCCAGGTGCACATGACGGAGCGTGGAGAGCAGCAGTGCAAAGACATGCTCGGCAATCACATGCGATCCGTAATCCGGCACGTTGCACACGGTGATGCCCCGCTCCCTGCATGCCAGGAGATCGATGTGGTCATACCCCACGGACCGGGTGCAGAGCATTTTGAGTGCGGGGAGTTTTTGGATCACCTCGCGCGGGAACGCGGTGGTGATGAACGTGCAGATAACTTCCGCGTCGCCGCAGGCATCCACCAGTTTTTTGCCCGTAAGTCCGCCGGGCGCAAATTGCGCATCCGGAAAGGTTTTTGCGGCTAAAGCCCGATCGGATTCTTCAACGTCCAGGAAGAGGATTTTTGGCACAGGAGGAAGTATACCCCCTTCGACTCCGCATGTTCAGTCAGGGTAAACTCTTACCGCTGGCCCCGTAGTTTCCGGCTCCGTCCGGCTTCGCTCATACGAGCTTCGCCGCGACTACGCCGCAACAAGCAACGGATAATGCTCCTGTAGTTCAATCCTTCAACAAGCTCAGGATAAACTGCTAGAACAATCCCGTCCTACCTGCCCGCCGAAATTATTTTGCTCCTGTAGTTCAACGGATAGAACAATCCCGTCCTAAGGGATAGATGTAGGTTCAATTCCTACTAGGAGCACCACACCTCAGGTTCCCTGTCCGCCGAAGTCCGAAGACGAAGGCGGAAATTCCTACTGGGGCACCATTCGACATGAATCGAATGACCCTGAGCCTGTCCAAGGTCCCCTTTGCTAATTCATGTATTTGTTAATATCACATATTTTTGATATATTTCAAGTATGGAACGAAAGTTCACCGTTGAAGGCTACAATGAGAAAAAGATCATCAAGCCAAAGAGCGGCCCCTACTCGCTCACTGTGTTGCGCGGCCTTAGCGAAGCGCTGAATGTCACTCTGTGGAATGAGGACGCAAAATGCATGATCACCGGACGCACGCTGGAGGAATACGGCAGGATCCGTCTGTGGTTTGATGAAATGGAGGACTACCGGAACGAGGGCAAAACGATCGTGGAGGTAGGGGGTGGCTTGTCGCAATTCACACCGTTTCTCTCAACGCTGGAACATCCGCGGAATGAACGCCCTATTCTCATCGATCCCCTGGATTACGAAATGGCAGAAGCACTCTTAACCGAGGCGCACAATTTGGCGAAGCGCGGCGATGAATCCTTCGAGCCCAACCTGGACCGCATTGAATCCATGCTGGACTCCTGCAGGGCGATCCGCGATGTCACGCGTGTGGAACTCATCAACTGCACTCTGGGCGAAGCCCTCAAGCGCCGTCCGGATCTGGAGAAAAGAGCGGACGTGGTAGTGGACATATACGGCCCAATGGAATACGCGCACATGGAAAACGGTAATCAATTGACCTGGAACACGGAAATCTACAACACCATGATGGCGAGCATTCTGCAGATGCAGCGTCAAATGCTAAAGGAAGGCGGTCTGCTTATTACAAACAGGAGCATCTCCTAAGCTACAATCTCCGCATGCCTGCATACGTCGCCCTCCTCCGCGGCATCAACGTGGGCGGGAACAAGAAGGTTCCCATGGCGGATCTCAAAAAACTGATGGAGAAGGCGGGATACGAGAATGTGAAGACGTTACTCGCGAGCGGGAACGTGGTGTTTGAAGCGAGTGAGAAGAATGCGGCGAAATTGAAGACTGCCCTGGAGAAGTTGTACGAGAAGAAATTCGGATTCACGATTCCGGTATTGATCCGCACGGTGGAGGAACTGAAGGCGTTAGCCAAAACGAAGCCCTTTGCCAACATCACCATGACGCCAGAGACGCGCCTCTATATCACCTTTCTCTCGGGAGATAAGCCAAAGGGGACCATCCAGATCCCCTATAGTTCGCCCAACAATGACTACCGGATTCTGCGCGCATCCAAGACCGAAGTTCTGAGCGTCCTGACGGTGACGGCAACCGCCACCGTGAAGGTGATGGACGTATTAGAGAAGGAATTCGGCAAGAACGTGACGACGCGCAACTGGAACACGGTGGAAAAAATCCTGGATCTGTAATCCGTTCAGCGCACGGACGAGGACTCGCTACCGGCGGAAGAGGCGGAGGAGGAAGACCGCGGGCCGCGGTGCGGCTTTTCCAAGGCGTTCCGGCGCAGTGCCTTGGGCCCCTTGCCCTCTTTCTTCCATTTCATTTCCGCCTTCTTCATATACATAGACTTGACGCCGCCGCTGTGCGCATCACCCCAGTGCCCCTCCCTGGATGAGCGGGAGGATTCAGAAGATTCGGACGATTCAGATGATTCAGAGGCTTCAGAGGAATGATGACCATCGCGGCCCCGCGCCTGTGCAATATTCACTGCAGATGCTGCCACCAGGCCAATGCTGGCAAGTGCTGCGGCGGAACGAATGAAAAGATTCTTCATAGGATTGTGAGGAAAAAGTATGAAAGGGATTTTATCCCTCCCAAGCCAAAAACCCATGTCCAAGAGCTCCTCTTTTGTGTCGTAATCGCTCACTGCACCATCCCCCCAAGCTTGAGCAGAAGTCGCGATGCGGTCTCGATTTCGGCTTTGGTAGAGGCTCCGAGCGTCGTCTCCGCTAGCGCCTCAGCGTTTTCGATGGCGTTCTCTAGTGCTGTCTTTCCGCCTTTGGCGATGGCCACGTAACTGACGCGCAGATCCGTGCTGTCCGCCTGCTTTTTGACCAGCCCGATCTTTTCCATGGGGGCCAGCAGGCGTGTGACGCCGGATGCCGTGAGCCCAATGCTTTCTGCCAAGTCGATCCTGCGCATTTTGCCTTCCGGGTTGCGGTCCAGATGGAAGAGGATGAGGAACTCGGTGAGTCCAAGCATCCCCAGCCTGCCGTCAAACTTCCGGCTCATCACGGACTGCACCGTGGCGAGATTGAGGAAGAACTTTAAAGAAGAAGAGAGTGTTGTCATACTTGAAATGTACTTGATTAGTAAAGTATTTGTCAAACAAAAAATTATCTTTCAACTATCAGTTATCAGTTGTCATCTCTAACCGCGTGTCTTTGCATGTCTCTCCACCGCTTCCTTCTGCGCCAGGCGCAGCTGGTTGGGATCCAGCATGTCTTCGATCTCCTTCATGATGTTCTTCTCTTCCTGGTTCAGGACGCCCGTGGCCCGCGCCACGTTGAGCCAGCAATACGCCTCAAAGTAATTCTGCGGGATCCCGCGCCCGTGGTAGTAGGAAAGGCCCACCAATCTCTGGCTGTCGCGGTGTCCGTGTCCCGCCGCCTTGCTGTACCACTGCACCGCCACCTCGCGGCTTTTGGGCAGCCCTCCCGCCCCGTGCTCGTGCATGTACCCGTAAAACGCCTCTGCGTCGCTGTACTCCGCCTCTGCCGCCAGCGCGCACCAATAGGAAGCCTGGTGCCTGTCCTGCGGGCGGTTCTTCCCGTCGTACAATTCCTTGGCCAATTGATACTGCGCCAATACATCGCCTTTTTTTGCAGCACGCAGCAGCGGGTCTACGGACGTGAAATACCGGTAGCCCGTGATCACCAGGCCCATGACCAGCAGCACGCCGACGCCCCAAAACAACGCATCCATGGGGAACACTATAACATGCTGTAAGAATCAGCCGCTTCATCCGTTTAAGAGGGCACATTCCTTCTCCCTTTTCACATGTCAGATAGCAACTCCAGCATGACGGCCATTGTGGCGATCATCGCCGTCGTCGTGATTCTCGGTATCGGATTCCTGATTTTCCGCAATATGGCTGGCACGGGTGGTTCCACCAATTCCGGACCGTCCATTAACGTGGATCTCCCCACGGGCGGCGGAAACCAGTAACTGTGGTAAACGAAAGAAGCTGCCACACGGCGGCTTCTTTTTATGACACGATAAAACCGTGGAGGAGCACGGTTTCGGATGTTTTCACATCCTGCCAACGGTTTTGCTTAGGCACGCTTGCCTGGGCCCGAAGCCGGTGTTTGGTACGAGCCGGGCTTATTGTTCGGCGTGTGCTGGCCGCTTAGATCGGCTCCCGCACCGGCGGGGCGCTTGGCGCTGGAGGCCGCGTCCTTGCCATTGCTGGCGGATCGATCTGCGGAACCGCGCTGCTGCACGCGGCCGGCTTGAATCTGGGAAATCAACGCATCGAGTTCTTCTTGGTTATTCACCGTGAAGACCCCGATGCCGTCATGTAGACCGTCCATTGTGGAAGCAGGACCGCGGACGCACTCCTGGCTGACCACCTGACGCTCGAAATGAGCGTGGATGGTCTCGGGCAAGTTCAAGGTGATCACCGGCTGGGACTCACCTTCGGGGATGCGGATGCTGATCCGGACCTTGTTGGTCGCGGTGGTGAAGATGTGTTTCACCTCCAGCTCGCCCGCCACGGTAACGCGGAAACCCTGCTCGACCTGGGTGACCTGGGAGCCTACCTTGGTCGAATTCTCGAAGGGGAAACGGAACTGCCCCTTCAAGCTTTCGATGATGACGTTGGTTTTCCCGTAGCCTTTGACAATAATAATCTTCAAATCGGGACCGGCTCGGTCGCCGCCGAAAAGACCACCCAGTATGCTTAAAAAATTCAACATGGCATTGTCCTTTTTAAAACGTTGGAATAATCCTGTGCTCCCCCACTTTCCTCATTCGTTATCTGTGCTCCTCCACAGATAAAAAATAATTCCGTGGAATTGCACATCCCTCGAATAAGGGGTTGTGGGGGGTAGTGGCGCTGTGAAAGAGCGAGCGCATAAAATAATGTACTTTTAAAGAAAGTCAAAGCACTATTTTTCGCTTCTATTAGCCAATTACGCCAAAACCACCACCTCACGGCCCTCCTGCGGGAGGCTCTTTACCTTGTACTCGTCCGCGGTCTGCTTGGCACCGATGATCTTCTCAATGGCGCCCAGGGCACCCTTCTCCTTCCCCGGCAAAACCAGGAGGACGCGGGGATCAAACTCATCGATGAGTTTCTGGCAGATCTTGGTTTCCCCTGCGGGCATGACCAGCACGTCAATGTCACCCACGGACTCGATCTGGGCGTCGCTCCACTCTTTGAGCGGCGCGGAGAGCAGTCCAATGCGGATGCCGTCGATAGTGAGTACGTACGAGACCTGCTTGCCATCCTCGTGGCCAATGCCGCGGATGCTCACCCCGCCCATATTGTACTCACCGGGCCACGTGACGATCTTGTCGCGCATCACGTCCTCCGGAACGGAGAGGATCACGATGCCGTCTTTTTCCGAGACGGACTTGGGAGAAGCGTCCGGAAACACCGTGACGGGTGTCTGCCCGCCGGCGATTTTGACGGAGGATTCGGAGAGTGCGGAGAAGGTAAGCATGATGGGGTGATGGTAGTTGAAGTGGGGGGCGGGAGAAAGGGATTAGAAGCGGGTAATTCGTGATTCGTAATTAGTAACCACGAATAACGAATTACGAATAACCATTATTTTACGCCTCAATCCGTTCTATCTTCGCTCCCAAAGCCTTCAATTTGTCCGGGAGACTGTCATACCCCCGCTCGATGTACTTGATATCGCTAATGGTGGTTTTGCCATCTGCGCAGAGTGCCGCAAGCACCATGGCCGCGCCGGCACGGATATCGTTACTGGCCACCTGCCTGCCGCGCAGTTCCGTGGGACCGATGATGAGCGCCTCATGCGAGTTGAGGATTTCCACGTGCGCACCCATTTTTTCCAGCTCGTACAGGTACGCCATGCGTCCCTCAAACAACGTCTCAAAAATGCGGCTCACGCCCTTGGCCTGCGTCATGGCCACGCCCATGGGAGCCATCAAATCCGTGGGGAAGCCGGGGTAGATGAGCGTCTGGACTTTGAGCGCGGAGAGAGAGGAAATTTCTCCATCCACAAAGAGCGTCTGTTCGCTTTCGTCGTACTTCCAGATGCCACCCATGCGACGGATGGAATCCAGGAAAATAGTGAGGTGCGAAATATCCGCACGGTGGATGCGGATGCGGCCGCGAGAAACCAGAGCCGCAAGCACGAAGAATCCGGTCTCCAGATAGTCGCTGGTCACCTCATGCTCCACGGGCTTGGGGCTCTTGGTGCCGCGCACTGTGACCGTGTGCGTGCCAATGCCGTCCACCCATGCGCCCATGCTGCGGACGAATGTCTCCACATCCTGCACGTGCGGTTCCGCCGCGGCGATCTCTATGACCGTCTCGCCTTCCAAAATGGAGGCGGCCAGCACCGCGTTCTCCGTTGCCGTGACCGAGAATTCGGGAAGGATGACCCTCCCCGCCTTGAGCGTTCCTTGCAGATGCAGCGTCTCCTCCGTGCTCATATCCTGCGCACCCAGTTGCGTAAGCGCGGAAATGTGCGCGGCCACCGGGCGCTTGCCCAGCACGCATCCGCCCGGATACGCCATCTCCACCACGCCAAAGCGCGCAAGCAGCGGACCAAGCAGGACAATGGACCCGCGCAATTTACTGACGAACTCCGCCGGGATGGCCTTGTTCACCATTTTCTCCGCGCGCACGCGCACCGTGCCGTCCACAAAGGACGTCTCCGCCCCCAGGTAGTTGAGGATCTGGAGCATGATCTCGATATCGCGGAGCTTGGGCACGTTGCGGAACACCGTTTCACCCGGTGCCAGCACGCTTGCCGCAAGCAGCGGAAGCGCGGCGTTTTTGCTGCCACTGATCGTGACATCGCCACGGAGGGGAAGGCCTCCTTCAACTTTGTACGTGAGGTCCATGGGAAGCAGAACTATACCCCAGAAACGGCTTCCGCAATAGGGGTCCGATACCTGCTTTTATGGCTTCTGTAAGCCTTTTCTTTTAAAGACAGCCGCCAGAAGCGACTCCACTGCCAATACTGCCACTCCCACCGTCACACAGCTGTCCGCCACATTGAAAATGGGGAAGGTGGACACCTGGACAAAATCGGTCACATGCCCGTCCGGAATGCGGTCCAGAATGTTGCCCAACGCCCCGCCCAGAATGAGGCCGAAGGCGATTTTCTGAAACACGGTCCGGGCGTTGATGGACCCGTACACCACCAGCGCCACGGCGCCGGCCACCAGCAACCATTGGATAAGCGGCGGGAAGGTGACGCCAAATGCGACACCCGGATTGAGGACGTACCGCAAACCCGCAAACGTGCCGAGCACAGGGACATACGCGGTGAGCAGAAGATCTGCGAGGAGTTTTCCCATGAGACTGAGAATCAAAGCGATCACGGCAGTGACAAGGACAAGCGTCATACACAAAGAATAGCGACGGAATTGAATTTTCTGAATATTTTTCCACTTTCCGCAGTCACTTCGGTTTCTTCGGTCACCTCGGTCACCTATACTCGCATTCTCATGTTCCGACGGATTGACCTGCTTCTCCTGGGCATCACGGTTGTGCTGACGTTGTTTGGCCTGGCGATGCTGGCCAGCGTGAGTGTTTTTGAAAGCTACCAGCTGACCCTCAAGCTCTACGGCGAGGGCACCAACTCCTTCTACCTGTGGCGCACCATCGCGCACATCACGGTGGGGGCGGGGGCGCTCTTCATCGCCATGATGATTCCCTATCGGATATGGGAAAAATACGCCAAGCAGTTCTACATGTTCAGCATCTTCCTGCTCATCCTGGTGCTCATCCCCGGCGTCAACGCGGGATGGGGAACCTCGTGGAGCTGGCTGCGCATCGGGCCGTTTTCCATCCAGCCGTCGGAGTTCCTCAAGCTCTCGCTCATTTTCTATCTGTCCGTGTGGCTGCAGAAACGCGAGCAGCTGATCGGCACCTTTAAGGAGGGGTTCATCCCTTTTGTGACGCTTTTGGTCATCAGCACCTTCTTGATCGCCATCCAGCCGGACCTGGGATCCTTTCTGGTGATCTCCTCCATCGCCGCGGCCATGTTCTTCATCGCCGGCGGGAACGTCCTTCACCTCTTCATGGGCGGCGGTCTGGCCGCGGTGATGGGTCTGCCCATCATTCTGCAGAAGACCTACATTCGCGCGCGCTTCATGGCGTTTTTGCGGCCGGAGGACCCCACTATCGCGGAAACCGTGGGCTTCCAGATGAAACAGGCACTCATCACCATCGGCAGCGGCGGACCGTTTGGCGTGGGATACGGAAAATCGATCCAGAAATTCGGTTACCTGCCGGAGGTGAAAGGCGACATGATCTTCTCCGCCATGGCGGAGGAGCTGGGATTCTTCCGTCTGCTGATCGTCCTGGGAATGTATGCGATTCTCGTCTACCGCGGATACAAAATCGCCACACAGGCGCAGGACCGTTTTGGATTTCTGCTGGCCACCGGCATCACCACGTGGATAGGCGTGCAGACGCTCATCAACATGTCCGTGAACCTGGGGCTCTTCCCCCTCACGGGTCTCACCTTGCCGTTCATCAGCTACGGCGGATCGTCACTGCTGTCCCTTCTTATAGGAGTAGGCATTCTCCTCAATATCTCCATGCAGTCCACCAGTGAAGCGCGCGTCGAGCGTCAGGCGCGCAAAGGGAAATTCAGCACGTGGACCTTTGGCGCACCCTGATTATGCGTTACCTGTTTGTCGGCGGCGGCTCCCTTGGACACGTCACGCCCTGCGTGGCCGTGTGGCGCGCGCTGGAGAAGCGTGATCCCAAGGCACAGGCGTTCTTTGCCTGCTCCAATCGCGCGGAGGATCTGGAATTTCTGAAGCAGGAGAATCTGGATGCAAAAGCCGTCGCCTCACGCAGATTGCGTCCGTGGACGCTTCCCCGCGACCTGATCCGGTCGTTCGTATGGGTACGGAAAATCAAACCCGATGCGGTGTTCTGCAAAGGCGGTGCGGCCAGCTTCCCTGTGGCCCTTGCGGCGTGGATGCGGGGCGTGCCTCTTATAGTGCATGACTCCGACGCGGTCATGGGCAAGGCCAGCAGGTGGATCAGCGGCATGGCACGCGTCATCTGCCGCGGGATGCCGGGCGATGCGGGATCGGACAAGGCGATCTTTACGGGCAATCCCATCCGCAGCGAAGTGACGCAGGGTTCGCGCGAGCGCGGACTCTTCATCACGGGCATCAAAGGCGACCGGCCGGTACTGCTGGTGTACGGAGGAAGCCAGGGCGCCGTAGCCCTCAACCAGGCCGTGCGCGAGCATCTGGAGGAGCTGCTGTCCTTTACCGACATCGTCCATCTGACCGGCAAGGGAAAGGAAGGCCCGCCCAATACCGACCGTCGGTACTACACCGCGGAGTTTGCCCACCGTGATCTCCCGCACCTCTACGCCATGACGGACGTGGCCTTGAGCCGCAGCGGGGCGGGCGCCATCAGCGAGCTTGCGGGCAACGGCATCCCCGCGATTTTCGTTCCGCTTCCCGGACTGGCACAGGATCACCAGACCGCCAACGCCAGGGTGGCGGAGAAGTGGGGCGGGGGTACGGTACTGCCGCAGTCCGATCTGCAGCGCGGTCTGGTGCCGGCGGTGAAAGCCCTGCTGGAGGACGGGGAGAGGCGCGCTGCGCTCTCTCAGAAATGGCAATCCTTCGTATCCCTGGATGCCGCAGACCGTATTGCGCAACTGCTGCAAAAAACGGCGTCGGAAAGAATCATTGGCTGAATGCGAAGCAGGGTTTCCCGAGTGCAACAAGGCTGCGAGACACCGCTTTCATCAAGAACATTTTGTAACATTTTCACAAACAGTCAGAAATGAATTTTTTGGCTTCATAAAGCATAAAAAATGACATTCATGTATCGTATACGCTTTTGCCTGAACCACCAAAGTATGGCGTGGTTTCTTGCCGAGTCGGTCTGCGGTCAGTACCTTCATCCAGCTATGAAGAACAACCTCGTCAAGTTTATTATTCCCCTGTTTGCATTGGCCTTCCTGCTGGTGAGCTGCTCCAAGGGCGATACCACCACCGGAACGGACTCTTCCTCCAGCGCCGTTACCCAAACCGACTCCATGGACAACTCCGCACTCGCCAAGGCACGCGCCTCCTTTGACGGCACCCTGCTGACCGGCAAGCACACGGTGGTGCTGCACACCAGCAAAGGTGATGTGACCGTGGAACTGGATGCGGATGTCGCCCCCAAGACCGTCACCAACTTTGTCCTGCTGGCCAAGGCCGGCTACTACGACAACCTCAAGTTCCACCGCGTGATGCCCAACTTCATGATCCAGGGAGGCGATCCCCTGGGTACGGGCATGGGCGGCGAGAGCCTCTTTGGCGCCACGTTTGAGGACGAGATCAACGCCAACAGCTACGGCCTGGACAAGCAGATGCTCAAGGACGTGGCCGAGGGGACGCAGCTGACGCCGGAGATGGAAAAGATGACCGTGAAGGATTTCTACGCACAGGAGGGGTACATCTACAACGACAAGCTCAAGTCCCTGCCCATGAAGCGCGGAGCCATTGCCATGGCCAACCGCGGCCCCAACACCAACGGCAGCCAGTTCTTCATCGTGCAGGCCAAGGAGACGCCGTGGCTCAACGGACGCCACACGGTCTTTGGCATGGTGACGGCCGGCATGGACGTGGTGGACGCCATCACCCAGGTGGAACGCGATGCCAACGACGCCCCCACCACGCCGGTGACGATGACGGTGGAGGTAAAATAAGGATGTGACCGACGTTTCCGACGTAACCGAAGTTTCCGAGGTACTGTACACTTCGGTCACCTCGGTCACTTCGGCGGCCTCGGTCACTTCCTATGAGAACCCGTTTCCCCCCGTCCCCCACCGGCTTCCTCCACGTGGGTGGTCTCCGCACGGCCCTCTACAACTACCTTCTCGCAAAGCAGACAGACGGGACCTTTGTGCTGCGCATTGAGGACACGGACCAGGCACGCAGCGTGCCGGGCGCGGTGGAGAACTTCATCAACGCGCTGCACTGGGCCGGCATTGATGCCACGGAAGGCGTACTGCTCAAGGACGGAGCGGTGACGGAGGAAGGGAAGTTCGGTCCGTACTTCCAGTCCAAGCGGCTCGATATCTATAAAAAGTATGCGGACGAACTGATCGCAAAAGGACACGCCTACCACTGCTTCTGCACGGCAGAGAGACTGGACCAGATGCGCAAGGCCCAGGAGGCGCAGAAAAAGGCGCCGATGTATGACCGTACCTGCTGCCGCCTGGAAAAGAGCGAGGTGGACGCCAAACTGAAAGCCGGCGAGCCGCACGTGATCCGCATGAAGGTGCCGCACGAGCGGACCATCACCTTCACGGACGATATCCGCGGCAAGGTGTCCTTCCAGGCGCACACGGTGGACGACCAGGTGCTCATGAAGAGTGACGGCTTCCCCACCTATCACCTGGCGCACGTGGTGGACGACCACCTGATGGAAATGGACCTGGTGATGCGCGGTGAGGAGTGGCTCAGCAGTCTGCCCAAGCACCTGCTGCTGTTTGAGTTTTTGGGATGGAAGCCGCCGCGCTACGCGCACGTGTCGCTCCTGCTCAACGCAGACCGCAGCAAGCTGAGCAAGCGCCAGAACTCCGTCTCCGTGGACGAGTACATCAACAAAGGCTACTTGCCCGAGGCACTCGTGAATTTCCTTGCATTGCTTGGATGGAATCCGGGGACCACGCAGGAGATTTTCACGATGGAGGAGCTGGTGAAAGCCTTCTCCCTGGAACGCGTGCAGAAGGCCGGTGCCATCTTTGACCTGCAGAAGCTGGATTGGATTCAGGGCCAGTGGATGCGGAAAATGCCGGTAGAGCAGTTTGCGGACCGCATCCTGCCGACAGTCTCCATGGTCTTCCCGCATGCGGCAAAAGACGATGGATTTGTGAAAAAGGCGGGACTGGTGCAGGAGCGCGTGCTCTTCTTCCCGGAAGCGACGGAGATGCTGCGCTTCTTTTATGAAGAACCCACGCCGACCGTAGACATCCTCGCGAACGAGAAACAGAAAGTGAAGAAGGAAGACCTGCCGGCGATTCTGGAGCTGGATGAGAAGATTTTGAACGCGATCCCGGATGCCGAGTGGAAGGCCGAGCGTCTGCTGGCCGAAGTGAAGATAGAGGTGGGCAAAGGCACGTGGAAGTTGGGTCAGCTCCTCTGGCCGCTGCGCGCCGCGCTCACCGGACTCCCCTTCAGCCCCGGCGCGGTGGAAGTGGCGGAGGTGCTGGGGAAGGCGAAAACGATGGAGCGGCTGAATAGATCTAAAAATGCCATTAAATAGAGTACTATTCGGTTGTTTCTTAGATGATTAAAACTATAATTGCCATTCTATGATCTTCAGCAAAAAGAATGCCGGCAAGTGGGTAGCCAGTAAGGGCGAAAAGATTATCGCCACTGGTACAAAGCTAGAGAGCGTTATGAAAAAAATAGAAGGCAGAAAAGACGCGAATACAATCCGTATTGACTGCGTCCCGAGGCATAAGTTTTTTGCAGGACACCGTGGAATTTAAATATGTGACCACAGAAGGAGGCGTGCTACGACCTTATTTGCCTCTCGTTGTTTCTCATAAGCAAAAAACATTTAATACGGGTGCTTTGGTCGACACAGGATCTGATTTTACAATTCTTCCCGAGGAAATTGCTCATTATCTTGAAATTCAGCTAGATGATTCCAAGGCAATTGAAATAGGATCGGCTGGAGGAAGTACATTCTGGGTTTTGCCTTCCCTCAGACCGGTTTCATTAAAAATTGAAGCAAGAACTGGCTTCAGGCCAATTGAATGGCAAAGCGTAATCTATTTTTCGAACGCAGAAAAAATTGCGCTTTTTGGACATAAAAGTTGTATTGAAAAATTTGATATGAATTTTTTCGGTCCAGAAAAGAAATTCAGCATACTTCCGCGTTTCAAATTTTAGATGCAAATCCAGGAACACGTCGCCATCGGCAGCAAGACCACCATGCGCATTGGCGGCACGGCGCGCTTTTACGCGGAGGCAACAACAAAAGCCGACGTAGAAGAGGCGGTGGCGTTTGCGCGTAAGAAGAATGTCCCGCTGATCCTTCTGGGGGGCGGATCCAACACCATTTTTGCGGATGGCGAAGTGCATGCCCTGGTGATCCGCATCAAGAACGAGGAGATGAAGATCGACGGAAACTCCGTGACCGTGAACGCCGGAAAAATCCTCGCGAGCCTGGTCAACGATTTGGCCAAGGCGAATCTGGATCTCTCCGCGCTCACGGGAATCCCGGGCACGGTGGGTGGTGCGATTTTCGGGAATGCTGGCCAAGGACCCAAAGGAAAGTGGATTGATTCATTTACAGAAACCGTAGAAGTATTCATGAATAATGAATGGAGAACGCTCACCAAAAAAGAATGTGATTTTCGTTATAGAGAAAGTCTTTTCAAAGATTCCACTCACAACTCACTACAACCTACTCACTCGCCCATTCTCTGGTCCGTGGCGATGACCGTCCCCTCGCGCCCGGAAGCCGAGATCAAAGCCGACGTTGAATCCCTCCTCAAAAAACGCTTTGAGACGCAGCCGCACATCAAGACCGCAGGTTCGTGCTTTAAGGCACTCCCCGATGGGACTCCGGCATGGAAACTGATTGAGGCAGCGGGTCTGCGCGGCAAGAAGATCGGCGGGGTGCAGATCAGCGAGAAGCACGCCAACTTTCTGCTGAACGTGGACAAGGCGACATTTAAAGACGTGACGGAAATCACGGAGCTCATCAAAAAAGACGTGCCGCAAATTGCCGGTATCGAAATGAGACTTTACGGCGAGAATGGGAAGATAGTGGGATGATTTTTTCCCATCAGTAAGGGCTAAAGCAGTATTGAAGCCAAAAGAAAATATGCTTGATGGGATTTTCCGTGAACACTACGCGCATGCCCAACAAGCAACTGCTGGACAGCGTGGACTGCATGCAATTGGACTCCATCCCCAAAACGACTGTGGATGCCACATTCCCCATAGATTCTAACCGCACACTGAGGGAAATCACGGAAGAATTTACCCTGCGGCTGCGAGCAGCATCCACAAAAAAACCGCGCCCCAACCCTGCTGTGGTGACAGCATTTTCCATAAATTAAGGAAGAACAAAACACCACACAACACACATGGCCGGAGCCGCCGTTCGCGGAGGGCGCGGCGTGCGGAGCGTTTACAAGCGCGGAGTCTTTAGAACGGCAGGTCTTCAACCTTCACCGTCGGCTCATAGCTGAGAGCCGTTGCCTCCAGGTCCTCCACATTCTGCGGGGCGGACTTCTCCTGGCGCGGAGCGCGCTCGCGCGGGGCTGCTGCACCGTCGGTCTGGATGACGTTCTCAAGCCCCTTGGATTTGACGCCCAGGAGCGAGATTTGGTCGGCGACAAGCTCTGTGGTGACGCGCTTCTGGCCGTCTTTAGTCTCCCACGAGCGGTTCTGCACGCGACCGCAGGCGTACACCTTGTTGCCTTTTTTGATCGACTTGCTGACGGCCTCCGCCAAATCCCCCCAAACGACGATGTTGTGGAACTCCGTGCGCTCGCGGTCCTCGCTGCTGTTGCGGTCCTTCCAGCGCTCGTTGGTGGCCACGCCGATGGTAAGCACTTTCTGACCGGACGGGGTGGTGCGCATCTCCGGATCCTTGGTGCAGTTGCCGATCACCTCGCAGCGGTTGAGGCACTGTGTCACCAGTCCGGAACCGGACGGGGGCTCCATGGCGCCGTCCTTGGGATCCAGAAGAATCATGTCGGTGGCGATCATCTTGGTCTTAGAGCGCTTCTCGCCGCTCTGCGTGTCATCCCAGCTATCGGTCTGCAGGCGGCCGGAAAGATACACCTGCCCTCCCACGCGGAGGTACTTGGACGCCGTGTCCGCCATGCCGCTCCAGAGCGTGACGGTGAAGAACGTCTTGCCCTCCATGCGGTCGCCGCCTTCGGACTTGAACGTGTAGGGTACGGCGATGTTGAGGTCCGTGACACTGGTACCGCTGGGCGTCTGGCGGACGGTGACGGGCTGGGTCTGGTAACCGATGATCTGGACGCGATTGAGCGAGAACATGGGACGAGGGAGTAGTGGGTAAAAGCAGTGAGGAGACTCACCTGTAGGAAGGCGATGATACCAAGCTCCATGCACTTCACACAGCAATACAGAGATTGTCTGCCATTGCGCATTTGGAGCACGAATTTGCAGAAGAACAGGTACTCATCACTGCAGAATTATTCAGAGATTTTGTCAACTGTTAACCTGAGCTTTTTGGCTTATGCAAGCTTCAAAGTCATTGGTATTTCTGGTATAATCAAGAGATTTGAAAAACACACACACCCTCATTGCGCTTGCGGCAGCGGGAAGCCTGATCTTCCCCCTGGGAGCGGAGTCCGAAGTCTATCGCGTGCCTGATGCGCCGCCCAGGAGCGTGGGCGACATTGAAAGCATGGCAACACAGGCGCATGACGCGGTGGTGGGCGGTGCCGTGTGCGGAGGGTGGGGCGACTCTGAAGTGGGCACCAACGCAGGCGATGGTCTGATGTCCTACGTTACAGGTGCGCCGGGACGGCGCGGCTTCCCGCTGGGGAATTTGCAGTCCGGCCTGGCCAATTTCCTATCGCTTTTTCTTCAAGAGGGCTCAAGCCTCCACACTCATCATCAAGATCCCCGACCTCCACCTTCGAAATATTTTCTCATGCTGCCATTAATTATATAACAGGCACCCAACAAACCAAAAACTTATGGCCTCCAATTCCTTCAGAATCAACCTGCCCACCATCCCAGGCAAACCCATCCGGCTCAGAGTTCAAGACATTGCCA